>NZ_JBEPBI010000133.1:0-21952 GCF_040299045.1 Streptomyces sp. NPDC001027 | reverse complement strand
TCCCGGAACAGGCTGAGGTAGATCGAGTACCCGATCGGGGCCAGGAAGACCAGCGCGAACACGGCCACGAACGGACCGAGGAAACCCCACCCGGTCCAGGAGCGGCGGTCCGGTTTCGCCGGAGGCGGTGCCGGCCGCGGCTCGGCGGCCACCGGCGGTTGCAGCGTCGTCATGTAGTTCCTCGCTCGTCCAGTCCTGGAACCGGCGGTGGTGCGCGGAGATTTCCGGTCGCCCCACCGCCACCATGATGTTTGCGTAAACATCAGCCACGCAAGGGGGCTGTACAAGCTGTTATGTTTACGTAAACATCTGATGGCGGCATGTCTACACTGCCCCGATAACGATGGTCAAGGGCCCTCCGGGGAGACTGTGACAGCCGAGCCGACAGAGAGGCGGACACACGCGGTGGACATGGCCGAAAGAACACCGGCGAAGGGCTCGCGGCGTACGCGGGCCACTGCCTCCATGGCGGACGTCGCGCGGCTCGCGGGGGTGTCCTCGCAGACGGTGTCCCGGGTCTCCAACGGGTACGCCGGGGTCAACGAGGAGACCCGGCAGCAGGTGCTCGAGGCCATGAGGGAACTCGGCTACCGGCCCAACAGCGCCGCGCGGGCCCTCAAGCGCGGGGAGTTCCGCACGATAGGCGTCATCACCTTCACGCTGTCCACCACCGGCAACGTGCGCACCCTCGAGGCGATCGCCACCTCCGCGGCGGAGGAGGGCTACGCGGTGACGCTGCTCCCGGTGGCCGTCCCCACCTCCGACGAGGTGCGCGGCGCGTTCTCCCGGCTGGAGGAACTGGCCGTCGACGCGGTGATCGTCATCATGGAGGTGCACCTGCTCGACGCGGCGACCGTCAAACTCCCGCCGCACGTCCAGGTCGTCGTGGTGGACTCCGACGCCGGCGACCACTACACCGTCGTCGACACCGACCAGGCCGGCGGCACCCGCACCGCCGTCCACCACCTGCTCGACCTCGGCCACCGCACCGTCTGGCACCTGGGCGGGCCCGAGGGCTCGTTCGCCGCCCAACGCCGCGCGGACGCCTGGCGCGCCGCCCTCGCCGAGGCCGGCCGTCCGGCCCCGCCGCTGGTCCGCGGCGACTGGTCGGCGGAGTCCGGCTACCGGGCCGGCCTCGAGCTCGCGGCCCGCGAGGAGTGCACGGCCGTCTTCGCGGCCAACGACCAGATGGCCCTCGGTCTGCTCCGCGCCCTGCACGAAGGCGGCCGCCGGGTGCCCGAGGACGTCAGCGTCATCGGCTTCGACGACATCCCCGAGGCGAGCTCCTTCCTGCCCCCGCTCACCACTCTCCACCAGGACTTCGCCGAAGTGGGCCGGCTGTGCGTCCAGGCCGTGCTGCGCAAGATGCGCCCGGACGGCGCCGAGCACGGGACCACGCTGGTGCCGACCCGGCTCGTCCTGCGGCAGAGCACCGCCGCGCCGCCCGGCGCGCACTGACGCCGGACCCGCCCGGGTCCCGGCAGACGCGGGCGCATGGCCCGCGAGCGCGCCGAGTGGCCGTGGGGGCGGCGTGCGCCCAGTGCCCGCTGACGCCGGACCCGCCCGGGTCCCGGCAGGCGCGGGCGCAGGCATGCGAGCGCGCTGAGCGTGCCGGGCTGGGGCGGCGTGCGGCGCAGGCGACGCTCGCTTGGCGGTGTGCCCGGGGCCGGGCGCGCCGGTCACGGCTGCTCGGCGACTGCGCGGCCGTAGCGGCGGCAGGCGGGGCGCGCCCATGTCCGGATGCGGATGCCTTGGGTTACCTCGGGTGCTCGCCCACGGCCCGGGCCGCGGTGCGCCAGGCCGTGGTGACGGCGAGCCGGGCCGCCGTCGTCCCGCGCTCGGTCTCCGCGGGCAGTCGCAGCGGCGCGCCCAGGTGGACGTGGCAGTGCGGGCGCCGGACCGGCGCCGTCAACGTGCCGGCCAGCTGCTTCGCGGCCGAGCCGGAGGCGATGCGCCGCGCGCCCGCGTGGCCCACCGGCACGACCAGTGCGCCGGTCGTCTGCGCCAGGCGGGCCAGCCCGGTGCGAAACGGCTCGGGCGCGGTCGCCGCGGCGTCCCTGCGGCGCGGCAGCCCGCCCTCGCCGTACAGGAGCACGTGCCGGCCGCCCGCCAGCGCCTCGGCGGCGGCGTCGAGGGCCAGCGCCGCGTGCGCCGTGCGGCGGTGGACCGGGATGTGCCCCGCCCGGGTCAGCGCCCGGCCGAGCAGCGGTATGCGCCACAGCCCCGCGGTCGCCATGACCACCGGGTCCAGCTCGAACCGGTGCAGGGCGGCCATGACGACGGCGGGGTCGGCCAGCGAGTCGTGGTTGGCCACGAAGATGCTGCCCGCGGGCAGACGCAGCTTGATCTCACTGGTGACGGTGAGCCGCCCGAAGAGCGGCGTCAGGGCGATGACAGCACGGCTGAACACGAGGATGCCTCTCCGTAAGGGCGGTCGGAGCATCAGTGTCCTGGGTCACGACAGGCCCCGCCTGAGTACTGCTACTCAGCTTCGCGTTCGACCTTGCTGCTGTTCGTGTTCTCCGGTCGTTTCGGCGTGCTTCGCGGTCTTGCGTGGAGAAGGCGGGCTCCCGCCGTCCCGGCAGGAACCGCGGATCAGCAGGTCGAGTGACCTGCGACGTTGAATTTCAAGCTCAGCGCGTCCCTCCTTCTGTGACGGCGTCGAACTTCAGGCCGATGTGGCGGGAGCCGGCCACCTGGCCGGCGATCGGTTCCAACTCGGAGAGTTCTTCCGCGGTGAGCACCAGGGCCGCCGCGGCGATGTTCTCCTCCAGCCGGGTGCGTCGACGGGTGCCGGGGATGGGTATGACCGGCAGCCGGTGGACGGACGCCCGCTGATGGATCCATGCCAGTGCGATCTGGCCCGGCGCTGCGCCCCGGTCCCTGGCGATCCGCTCGATCGGGGCCAGCAACGCCGTGTTGTGCCGGCCGTTCTTCCCGGTGAAGCGCGGCATGGTGCGACGCCAGTCGTCGCCGGACAACTCGTCGACGCTGGTGAAGGCGTGGGCGAGAAAACCACGGCCCAGAGGCGAGTACGCCATGAACGCCACACCGAGCTCCGCCGCGGTCGGGACCGTCGCCGTCTCGACGTCACGGGAGAACAGCGACCACTCCGACTGCACCGCGGCGATCGGATGGACCTGGTGGGCCGCCCGCAACTGCTCGCCGGTGACCTCGCACAGGCCCAGCCGGCGGACCTTGCCCTCCTCCACCAGCCCGGCCATGGCGCCGACGGTCTCTTCGACGGGTATGCCGGGGTCGAGGCGGTGGGCGAAGTACAGGTCGATCGTGTCGACGCCGAGTCGTCGCAGACTCCCCTCGACAGCGGTACGGAGATGACCGGGCGAGTTGTCGATCCCCCGGTAGCCGGGATCGTCGGCCCTGCGCACGAGGCCGAACTTGGTGGAGATCACCACCCGGTCGCGGTGTCCGCGCAGGAATCCGCCGACCAGTTTCTCGTTGTCACCGTGACCGTAGGTGTCGGCGGTGTCGAAGACGGTGACGCCGAGTTCCACTGCCCGGCCCAGGGTTTCCAACGACTGCGCGGAGTCGCTCGGGCCGTAGAACTCACTCATCCCCATACAACCGAGCCCCTGCACGCCGACCGGCTGCCCGGAGCTGCCCAGCGAGGTGGTGGGCAGTGTCGCAGGAGCGGTCACCTGTCCGCCGTCCTCGTGAGTTCGGCGGCGCGTCGGCCGTCCCGACCGGGCCACAGCGTCCCGGCGGCAAGGTCCTTGTCGACCCGGGCGAGCAGCTCGGCGTCGATCTGTCGGATGTCGTCGACCATGTAGCGCACGCCGGTGGTCTCCATCTCGGCGCGCTGGAAGTTGTGCGGCATGGAGGCGGGCACGCCGATGAAGCCGGAGCCCAGGCACTCGGCGACCTCCGCCACCCGGTTGATGTCGTCGACGAAGAGGACCTCGTCGAACTCGTAGCCGAAGGCTCGTGCGATCTCCTTGGCGCCGGGCCGGAAGTCGTTCACGTCGACGTAGGGGGTCTCGGTGTCGAAGAACCCGGCCAAGTGGCCGAGGTACTTGTCGAAGGTGTACTCACGGTTGCGACCGCCGTAGCAGACCACACGGACGCCGGTCTCCTTCAGCACGGCGAGGAACTCCGCGGCGCCGTCCATCACCTCGACCGGGTGCTCCGTGAGGTATGCGTCGCGCTCTTCGAAGAACGCGTCGATGGTTTCCTTCGCCGACCACGGGAGTCGACAGGCCAGGGCCATGTTCTGGCCCGCCGCAAGCTGCGGCGAGCCCCACACGCCGCGTTCGACGGCGGCCGTGTACTCGCCGCCGTGCCGTCGCACGAAGCGCTCGATGACCGGGCTGTAGGTGTCGTTGAGCAGCACGCCGTCGCTGTCCAGGGCCACCAGGCGGATTTTCTCGAAGGTGCTCATGGGTGTCTCCCGTCGTGGAGTGTGGTGGATCGGGAACCGTCCTAGGGTCCCCGGTTCAGGAAGCGGCCAGTACCAGCGCCGCGTTGTGGCCGCCGAAGCCCAGCGAGGTGCTGACCGCGACATCGATCACGGCATCGCGTGCGACGCCGCTGACCACGTCGATCTCGAGCTCCGGGTCGAGCCGGGTCAGGTTGGCCGTGGGCGGGACTCTGCGGTGCTGGATGGCGAGCGTGGCGTACGCAGCCTCGATGGCGCCCGCCGCGGCCAGCGCGTGGCCGGTCACGCCCTTGGTGGAGGTCACCAGGGGGCGGTCGCCAAGGACCCGGTGGAGCATGCGGCCCTCGGTGACGTCGTTGAGCGGGGTCCCGGTGCCGTGTGCGTTGACGTGGTCGACGTCGGCGGCCATGATCCCGGCGTCGGCCAGAGCCGCCCGCAACGCCTGCTCGATGCCGTGGCCCTCGGGGCTGGGAGACGTCGAGTGGTAGGCGTCCGTGGCGCTGCCGAACCCCCTCACCACGGCCCGGACGCGGGCGCCGCGGGCCCGCGCGTCCTCCGGGCGTTCCAGGACGAGCACCCCGGCCCCCTCGGCGGCCACGAATCCGTCACGGTGGGCGTCGAAGGGACGTGACGCCGCGCCGGGGTCGTCCCCTCGCCGGGACAGCGCGCCCATCTTGCCGAGCCCGGCGATGACCAGCGGTGTCAGCGCCGACTCGGTGCCTCCCGCCAGGACCACGTCGCATGCCCGGGAGCGCAGGAGTTCGCGGGCGGCGCCCACCGCGGTCGTGCCGGAGGCGCACGCTGTGGCCGTGACCAGGCTGGGCCCCTTCGCCCCGATGTCGATGGCGACGTGACCGGCGACCATGTTCACCATGAGCCGGGGGATCAGAAGCGGGGAGACCTTCCGCGGACCGCCTTCCAGCAGGGTGGAGTGCTGGCGTTCGAAGGTCGTGACCCCGCCGAGCGAGTTGCCGAGGACGACCCCGACCCGTGTGCCGTCCCAGGCGCGCGGGTCCCAGCCGGCGTCCTCCAGGGCCTGCCGGCAGGCCACCAGGGCCAGCTGAACGAACCGTTCCAACTGCCAGGACGAGGAGCCGGCGAGCAGTTCACGGGGGGCGAACCCCGGCACCTGGCAGCTGAAGGCGGTGGGGCAGTCCCGCAGGTTCTCGTCGGCAGTGGCGCAGGAGACTCCGGACTGGACGCGGTTCCAGTTCTCCTCGACCCCGATGCCGGCCGGCGTCACCAGCCCCAGACCGGTGATCGCCGCCCCGAAGGGTTTCGGTCTGCTCGTCATCAGACTGCGGTTCCCTTGGCCGCTATCAGCGCGGCCGTGTCGCCGATGGTCATCGTGTCGGTCAGCTCGCCCTCCTCCACCGTGATGCCGAACTCGTTCTCCAGCATGAGCGCCAGCTCGACGAGGGTCAGGGAATCGAACCTGAGCAGCCCCAGCGTCACATCGGAGTCGACCGCATCGGGACTGATCTCGAAATTCGTCGACAGCACCTTGGCGATGCGCCCTTCGAACGCATGCATCATCGCTCTCCTCACTGCTTGAATCCTGTCGGGTAATGCGGGTCTATGGGGTGTTCAGCTGTGGCCAGACGAGGGCCACCGACCCCCAGGTGAGTCCTGCGCCGAAACCGCAGAGCACCACGCGGTGGCCCGGCAGGAGTTCACCCGAGGCGACGCCGTCGGCCAGTGCCAGTGGGATGGAGGCGGCCACGGTGTTGCCCAGCTGCTCGATGTTGGCGACGAACCGTTCGACCGGTAGGCCGAGCCGCTTGGCGGTGGCCGCGAGGATGCGGGCGTTGGCCTGGTGAAGCACGAACCTGTCGACGGTCTCCAGCGGCCACCCGGTCCGGACGCCGGTCTCCCGCACCGATTCCGACATGCGTTGTACGGCCTGGGCGAAGACGGCCTGCCCGCGCATCGTGAGGTAGGTGTCCTCCAGATCGGTCGGCAGGCCCGTGGACCGCTGGCGGGATCCGCCGCCGGGGATCTCGATGAGGTCGCTGCGGCTGCCGTCGCTGCCCAGATGGAGGTCCAGGAGGGCCCCGTCCTCCTCCGCGGATCCGGCGCGCAGGACCACTGCTCCGGCGCCGTCGCCGAAGACGGCCCGGGTGGTGCGGTCCGACGGGGCGAGGATCGTGGAGAAGGCGTCCGCGCCGATGACGAGGACGCTGTCGGCGGTGGCCGTGGCGATCAGGCCCGCCCCGACCGCCAGGGCGTAGACGAAACCGGAGCACACCGCCGCCACGTCGAACGCCGGGACGGTGCGCAGGTTCAGCCGGCTGGCGACCTCGGGGGCCGTCGCAGGGCAGAGTCGGTCCGGAGTGCTCGTGGCGAGGACGAGTGCGTCGGCGGTCGTCGTCCGGGCCGACTGCAGGGCCCGTCGTCCGGCCTCGACGGCGAGATCGCCGGTGGCCTCACCGGGCGCGATCACCCGTCGTTGCCGGATGCCCGTGCGGGTGCGTATCCATTCGTCGTCGGTGTCCAGGTGCGAGGCGAGTTCCTCATTGGTGACCACGGTGGGGGGCGCCCATGCTCCCAGCCCGGTGAGCACTGCCGCTCGGCTCATGGATCTCATTCCTTCGGCTCCGTGCCCGGCGGCGGGGTGACGTGGCTGACGGCCGCCATGACGACGCTCATGCGCGCGATGACGGAGCCGTCCTGATGGAACGTCACCGCGACGCGTCGGCGGTCTGCCGTGTCCGTGCTCGCCCTTGAAGGCCCGGCGCCGTCCGGCGGGGTGGCGGCCATGGTGACGGGCCGGTCGAGTTCCGCGTAGGCGGAGAAAGAGGACTCCACCGCGATGAGCGCGGTCGTGCACGGTGCGCCGCCGCCCCAGGCGTCCGTGGCCAGGGCCGCGATCTGGCGTGCCGCTTCCACCAGCACCATTCCCGGGACATGGTCCTGGGGATGGTCGAAAAGGCTTGGGTTCTCGACCGGGACCCGCAGAGCCGCCGTCACCGAGTCCGGGCCTGTCACGGCGTCGAGCAGCAGCGTGTCCGTGGGGTTGATCCGGCCGGTCCGGGCCGGATCGACTGGTCGGCCCGTGGCGACCGGCGGCTGTTCGTCCGAGGTCGGCGGCGGGCCGCCGCGACGCCGGGTCCTGATGGCGGCGTACGTTCGTGGAGCGACGTAACCGACCTCCATGCGCACCTGGCCGATGTCGACGCCGGACAGCCATAACCCGAACTCGTATGCGAGGCTGCGGATGCTGCCGCCGGTCTGGCCGTCGGCGTCGCGGACCACCGCGCTCATGAGCAGTTCCCGGGGCCCGGGGCCCTGCGGGACAGCCGTGTCCGTCGACAGGACGACGGACCAGTTGCGCAGGATGAAGCCCGCGTCCATGGCGACGTCGAACAAGGCGTGCGCGGCGAAGGTCTCGGCCTGTCGGCAGCACTCCAGGAGCAGCACCGCATCCGGAGCCCACCGTCCCGTCGGTCCGGTGTGGCTGGTGTAGTGGGCGTGGACGAGGGGCAGCAGGGCCGCCGCCACGAAGCTCCGCTGTTGGACCGACCGGACGTCGGTGAGGAACACCTCGGTGAGATTCCGGCGGTGCACCAGTTCCCGCTCGACGGTCCGTGAGAACCCCAGAGCGGCTGCCGCTTCCGGGAGTTCGGGGCCGACGGCGGCGCTCGGTCTTCCCGCCTGCGACGTCTCCGTCAGCGCCATTCCCGCCGCCTCCCTGCGATGCTGAGCTCTGTGTGGCCCTCGGCCGTCCCCATGACGACTCGGAGCAGCCCGGCCACCGGTACCGCCGGGTCGTTGCTCATCAACAGCGTGGCCACCTGGTAGGGGTCCGCGTAGCCTCGCCGTCCCGCCCTCGCGGCCAGGAACTGCCCGGTCGCGCGGGACGCGCCCGGGTCCGTGGCCGGCCCGCCCGAGACGCCGTGCGCTTCGAGCAGCCGCCGGGCGCGGCGCGTCCAGCGCCGCAGCTGATACGTGGAGAAGGACTCGCGGGCAGTACGTCCCAGCCCGGCCACCAGGTACAGGCGCAGGCCGAGACGGAAGGCCTCGGGCCCGAATTCCTCCAGCAGCGGACCGGCGAAGGCCCCCAGCGTGTGGCCCTGCCAGCCGCCCAGCCGGGTCGACTGGGTGACGCCGTCGAGGGGGACGCGGGGCACCTCGAAGCGTGTGGCGTCGGCGCCCAGGGTGTTCAGCACATGGGCGATCGTTCGGTAGTCGGTGCGCAGTTCGTTGTCGTGGGCCAGGATCACCAGGTCATGGCGGTCCAGCAGCGGCACCAGTTCACGGAGCAGGTAGAGCAGGTAGTTCCGCTGCCCCTCCGGACTGGTGACGGCGCGCAGGGGAAGCCCGACCGCGGTCGCGTCCAGATAGGCGGAAGCGTTCAGCCCGCGCGCGTCGATGCACAGGTCGCGGCTGACGAGCAGGTCCAGGATCTCGGCTTCGGACGTGGGTTCGGGACCGGTCCGGCCCAGCTTCGGGTCGAACATGCCCAGCAGGCGGTAGTGGCCCTCCCACACGTCGAGCACGCGCCTGCTGATCGGATGGGTCCAGCCCGCCTCGGCACGACGCACCAGCGGTTCGACTGCGGCGTACGGAAGCCCTTCGGCGGCTTGGTGGTAGGCGGTGTACAGCTCGCCGATGTCCTCCTCGGTGAGGCCGTCGCAGACCAGGCCGGGGTGACATTGCTCGATGTACTCCCAGAACCCGGCGACCTGCCGGCTACCGGAGTAGGTGGCGTGGTGATACACGAACGTCACGTCGGCGAACGTGCTCGTGGCCCGGAACAGGATGTCGAGGGAGAGCAGGTACTTCAGGTGGGTCGGAGTCAGCGGCTTGGTGGGACTGACCGTCACAGGCGCCAGCAGGACACGGCCTCTGGCGCCCTCCGCCGCGGAGCAGATCTCCGCCACCGCGCCGACTGACGTGGCACTGCCGCTCACCGGTCGGCCACCGTGTGGCCCAGCGCCTTCCGGAGCCGCTCGACGACGTTCTCGGCCTCGGCCGGGGTGCAGTACCCCGGGTCGGCTATGAAGGTGCGTCCTGCGGGCTTGTCGTCCGTGCGGGGTACCAGCCAGACGTGGAAGTGCCGCGTCCCCTCCATACAGGAGAAGACATGGACTCGGGACGCACCTGTCGCTGCCTTGATCGGCTCGGTGAACCGCCGGATCAGCGGCCCGATGGAGGCGGCCTCCTCGGCGTCGAGGTCGGCGAAGTCGACGAAGTGGCGGCGGGACTCGATCAGCAGGGTACCCGCCGGCCAGTACGGTGTGGGACCGTGCCCGACCCGCCACGTCCCGTCGTCGACGAGGTGGCCGCCGGGCGGCACGGGGAAGCCCGCCCAGGCCGGCACGGGCAGCCCCGCGTACTTTCCGCAGATGAGACAGTCCTCCGCGCGGGGAGCGCGCCCGTCGAGGAGGCGACTGAACGGGTCGCGGACCTTCCCGAGCGGTTCGACCTGTGCGTGCTGCACGTACCAGGCGTCGAGCGCCGCGGCCTGTGCCGCCGGGTCCGGCAGCTGGTCTACGCCGTTCGCGGCATGCCGGGCGAGCGCATCCTGCCAGTTCAGGCCGGGTGCATCGGGCAGGTCGGCAGGGCCGGGCCCCGTCGTGTCGCGGACATGGGCGTAGCTCGCGATCGCCTCCTGCAGCCGGGGCACCTCGGTCGCCAGCAGGGACCAGAGCTTCGCGACCAGGTCCACGCCCTCGTCCGCCGACGAGCCGTCCTCCTCGGCGACCGTCAACCGTAGGGACTCCGACAGTTTCTGCAACCGCGAGGAGAGCGCGAGCCGAGCCAGATCGCCCTCGGTGAAGTGGGGGAGGTCCATATGTTCTCCGGTGTTCTCGCTTTTCTGATGGGGCATGCCCCGGCGCTGGTCGGATGAGAGCGAGACGTAGAGACGGAGCCTGTCCGGGTCGCTTCGCTCTTGGTGGACACGGGCGTAGTCGACGTCCCGGTCCACGGCCCTGGCGTCGAGGTCCGGACGGTGGATCAGACGCAGCGGTTCGCCGGGCGCCAACCGTCCCATCAGCACCGACTCGGCCAGCGCGTGATGGAGGTGGACGAGATACTGCGCGAACGACAGGTCTCGGACGGCGATGTGCAGTTCCCGGCACGTGTCGCCGGTCGGGCCGACGCCGGGTACCTCGACGGTGTCCGGCAGGTCCGGGAGCACGCCGGCCACCGGTTTGAGCAGCCTGCTCGGCCCGGGCAGGCGAGTTGCGAGGAAGGGGCCGAGCCAGGCTGTGCTCCCGCCGGGGGAGATGACGCGCGCCGGAGCGCGTTCGGTGAGATTGGCGGGATTGCCGAACAGGAAGCGGGTCGTGGTCCAGGACCGTCGCCAGGCGTCGGCCTCGTCGCCGGTCAGACCTGCCGTGAAGTCCAGTGCGCCGCGTACCAGTCCGGGCAGGTCGACGGCGCGCAGGACCACCAGCACCGTTGTCTCCGGGGGGTCACCGGCCACAGAGCGGCGTGGAGGCCGTCCCACCCAGGCAGCACGCCGGGCGAGGAGTTCGGCCAACCGCTTCTGTGTAGGCGGCCTGGTCAGGCCTTCGCCCGGGTTCATCGCGCGGCCTCCGTTCTGAGGGCGGCCAGTACCTTCGCCACGACCGTTTCCGGGTCGGCGGCTCCATCGACGACGGTCACTGGAACGCTGCCGACCTCCTCCAGCACCGTGGAGCGCATCTCGGACTGGAGCCGGAGAAATCCCTCGGGCAGGGCTGGGACCGCGTGGTACTCGAACGGGTTGAGCCGGGAGCCCTGCGCGCTGCGCGCCCAGGCGACTTCTGGCGGCACGTCGAGGTAGACCACCGCCTTCGGGCGGGGAAAGCTGCGCCAGTAGCTGAAGATGGGGTCGTGCTCCACGCCGAGCAGTCGGCACTTCGCGAGCAGTTTGTAGAAGTACGAGTCGACGATCAGCCGCTCGTGCCCGGCGCAGCGGGTGAGTTCGTCCCTCAGGTGCAGCACGATGGGGTGCAGTACGGACAGGACGAGTTCGGGGGAGTAGCGCTTGCCGGACCACACGAACGCGTCGTCGATCCAGTGCTGCCGCAGCCGGCTGATCAGCGGATGGTCGCCGAGGTAGCGGTCGTCGTAGGACACGACCCGCCAGTCGTGATCCTCGTGCAGCGTGTTCAACACCGTTGACTTGCCGGCGAAGTCGGAGCCGAGGAGAGTCCAGAACCCGAGGGAGTCGCGTGCCGAGGCGGCATCGTTCATGACAGGGCTCCTTTCGTCAACCAGCCGATCGCGAGGAAACTGACGTACACGGCTGGGAGGTAGCCCCGCAGGAGCGGTCCTGGCCAGCGTGGGGTGCCGGCAGAGAATCGCAGGGCCGCGACGGCCGGCAGTACCAGCGGCAGCAGGACGAGCCATCCCCAAGCGTGGACGGAGGAGTCGCCATGCCACGGCCGCAGGATCACCAGCACGATGGCGGCGGCCGTCGTCGCGGCCGCCAGCGCGGCGGCGGATGTCACCGACGGGCCGAGCACCGTGACGTAGGTCCGCTCTCCCGGCCGCGGGTGGCGGGTGGTCTTGCGGCCCAGTTCCAGGCAGAGCCCGCAGAGGGTCGCCGCGACGAGGATCATCAGCCCCGCCAGGTCCGGTCGCTGGTGCTCGGCACGTAGGAAGCCCACGTACACGTACAGGCTCAGCAGTGTCTGGATCGGCAGGTTGAGGGCGAGGCCCAGCCACAGCCGGTCAGCCGGCGGCCAATCGGTCAGCCAGTCGACCGTCATCACGCCCAGGCCGTAGCCGAGTTGCAACAGGAGCGCGATGAACACGGGGCCGCGGTCGGCGTTGAGCAGCAGCAGGGACAGAGTGCCCACGGCGACCAATGCCCCCAGGTCGCGTTGGCTCACGAGTCCGCTGGGCAAGGGCCGACTCGGATGGTGGGAGACGTCGTACGCGTGGTCGCGTAGATCGTCGAGGGCTCGCAGCAGGAGCATGTCGATCACGAGGGTCACTGCCGTGACGGCTAACTCGCCGTCCGGCCGCCACTGGTCGAGCGTGTCGGAGGCGGCGGCGAACAGGGCGGTCAGTCCGACGGCCCAGGAGAGCATGATCGGCAGCTGAATCCTGAGCGGGTAGGCGACACCGACGTACCGGCCCCATCTGCGGATCATGACGCCTCGTCCAGGATGCGCACGGTGCCGGCGGAGCCGTCGACCTCGACGAGGCTGCCGTCCGCGATGAGATCCGTGGCCTCGCGCACCGCCACGACGGTGGGGATGCCCAATAACCGCCCGGTGATGGCGGTGTGCGACAACAGCGTCCCGCGCTCCACCACAAGGGCCTTGGCCGACATCATGAGGAACAGCCAGCCGGGGTCTGTCTCACGTGCGATGAGAATGCGGTCCCGGCATTCGTCGGCGCCGGTCATGGGGTCGAGGACGACCTTGGCCCGGCCGCGCACGATGCCCGAGCTGGACGCGAGCCCGGTCAGCACGCCGGGCGCCACCGCGGCGGAGTCGGCCGCTGCGGGCTGCGGCGCCACGCCGTCGGCCGCGCCGTCCTCCCGGCCCACGACTGCCCGCAGCGCGAAGGCCAGCGGCAGATCGGGGTCGGTCTCCAGCCGGGTCGGCAACAGATCACGATCCGTCCATCGGGCCAGCTCGGCGGCCCGTACCGCCGCCAGCCCGCGTAAGTCGGCCCCCGGCAGGGTGCCCTCGTACGCTCCCAGGACCTCGTCGACGGTGAGGTTCAGCACGTCCCTCGGCCGGTCCAGCCGCTCGGTGGAGGCCAGTTCCTCGCCCAGCCGCAGCAGTAGGGCACGGCAGTCCCCGAAGAGCTGGCTGCGGCAGAACCGGGTGTCCTCGCGCACACGTAACAGGATCCGCATCGCTCCGAACAGCTCGGTGAGCACGGTCCTCTTCAGCGGGTTGCGGCAGCGCGCTCGCAGTTCCTGCTCAGCCCGCTCCCGTACCCCCTGTCCGACGGCTCGGCTCCCCTGCACGGTCAGTTCCGACTGCAGGAAGGCCCGCACGGTGTTCAGCACCGTCCACGGTTCGTCGCGCGGTGTGAGCGTCTCGAGTTTGAGGTCCTGCAGTCCGCGGTCGCCGTGGACCCGGACGTGCTCGCGCAACGCGGACGCGAACTCCTCGCCGTGGCTGCCCGCGACCAGCTGGGCCCACAGCCGCTGGGGGTCCGTGTCCGACATCACGGCCGTTCGCAGCGCCGGGTCCTTTGCCGCCGCGGAGGCCAGGGCGACCGCTGAGTGCAGGGCAGCGGCGGACCGGTTCTCCTGTCCGCCGACCAGCATGCCGTTGAGCAGACTCCGGTCCGCCTCCGGCAGCCACCGGCGAAGGAGGCTGTTCGCCGCCCAGGTCGCGGTGAACAGGAACACGCCGTTGACCAGGGTTACCCCCCAGCGTCGGCTCACCTGCGTCCACAGCTCGCGGTATGCCTGCACCGCCTCATGCGCGCTCATCGCCGACACATCGGCGAACCGCTGGTGGTAGCCGTCCCACCAGAGCAGAAATCGACGGACCCGGCGGGGATGAGCGGCCAGCCTGAGGAGTATCTCCGTGACGTGGATCGATCCAGCCAGCCGGCTGCGTAACCTCCGGGCGGGTGTTCCAGCGTCCCGGGCAGAGCCGCGCTCGGCGATCCCGAGCGCCTGCTCCCAGGTCGACCAGAGCGGGCGGAAACAGCGGATCTGGCCGTGCAGCCGGTACCAGGAGTCGAGCCGGTAGTAGATCCGGCCGTCCAGATATCCGATCATCCGCTGCAGCAGCGGCCGGTTGTGCCGCAAGGTGGCCGGGGGCACGCCCATCCGCCGGTACAGGTCGGTGAAGCCCACCTCGTACAGCTCACGGGCCACCGAGAAGGTCAGCGCGCTGCTGACGCCCGGGAAACTCTCCGTGACGTTGTTGTTGTCCCACACGATCGCCGGGGCCCCGTCCGTGGTCCGCGGCGATCCTGTGGCCGGTCCCGGCGCCACCGCGATGGGTCGCGCCTGTAACAGATGGATCGCACCGTCCGCGGTAATGGCGCCTTCGATGTCCTGTGGAGCCCCGAAGTGCTTCTCGACGTCCGCCGCCAGTGCGGTGATCTCCTGCAGCTCGGTGTCGGTCAGTACGGGCCGGGCCTTCAGCCCCTCCTCGACGGGCACGGGGACAGGCCCCTCGGTCGGCCGCTCCGGGTCGAAGCCGACCGCCCGAGTCTTGATCACCACCTGGGCCTCGACCTCTCCCGACACGGAGTCGACGAAGAAGTGATCGACATCGGCCTTCTCCTGGACCACTCCCTCCCCGATGCCGTGGGCGGCGGCGATCACACAGCGGTCGGAGCCGTCCCGGGGGTCACGGGTGAAGGCCACGAACGAGCGGGTGCCCATGACCATGCGTTGAATTCCCACGGCCACTCGTGCTGCGAACGGGTCCAGGCCCCGAAGGTCTCGATAGGCCACCGCTTCGGAGTTGAACGCCGATGCCCAGCACGCCACGATCCGGTCGGCGATTTCCTCGCGCCTGACATAGAGAAAGCTGTCGCTGAGACCGGCGAACGGGTCCTGCGCCGAGTCCTCTCCCGAATGCCCTTGACCGGGCTGCGGTACCACGCAGGCTCGCACGGCCACCAATCCGTCCGAGCCCGCGAGGCTGTCGAAACGGTCTGTCAGCGCGTGGCGCAGTTCGTCCGGAACCTTCAGGCCGAGGACCTGGCGACGCAGTTCATGGGCGCGTACGGCCGGATGCCCGGCCGACTCCGTGTCGGCGGGGTATGAAGCCAGTACCGGACCGACCACGCGGTCGAAAACCGTCGCCGGCACACACACGAGAGGCGGGACCGGGAAATTCTCCCGGGCTAACACCACCTGTCGGGCGAATTTGTGCCCGACATGTCTTGGATCAGCCAGATTCGGCCCTTTTTCGAGCAGCCATGTGGTGCCTAACTGCTGGATCATGGTGCAACCTCGGCAGTGATAGGGAAGTCTGGAACCGATAAATGGGCAACGGTAAGCAGGTCACCGCGGACGGCATTGAACTGGCAGTACCGCCGAGCTGCACAGAGCCACGCGGTATTCGACTGGAATTGGATCGAATACGGGCCATGGACGCATCGCTCTGGATGACATCGAATGCACGTACTCCTGAAGTGAGATCGACAGGCTAGTCATTCCAGGAGCGAATTTCCAAGTCGTCGCTCCGCGTGGATTCGATGTTCTAGTGCACTTACTAGACATGGCAGCGCAGCTACCAGTTTTCTCGAGGCCCGGCGTGCCTGGCCAATGTATGAGTAAGCCCTTATCGCTTCTTTGAAGAAGCCGGCTGTCGAGTTGATGATGCTACTTGTCGGCGGCCGTGGCAAGGTCCAGTTGTGCGGCCGGACGGGTCCAGGCTGATGGCCGCCGGAAACCCAGGTGAATGTCCTGTTGTTCCTGATCGCTTCCCTGTCCGAAGGAGGCCTGTCCGCCCGGTTCGCCGTCGTTTGCGAGCATCGGCAACCGGCCAGAGAAGAAGCGGAAATCCTTGCACGGTGCAGCAGTGGACGCCACCGTGCGCACCCGCGCCGAGGACCGCATCCGCTGCGGCAGGACCACGGGCTTCGGCCCGTCCCCCTCCCGACTCTTCGCCGTCGACGCCGCCCGGCTCGAAACTGGCTCCGACCGCCGTCTGCCTACTTGCCTGGGCCCGAGTTCTCCGACTGAAAGGCGAATCGGCATAGGCCGAGCCGAAGAGCCTCTCTGCCGGCTGTCGCATGCGGCCGCCCGCATCACCCGCGGCGGCCGCCGCCCCCGCCTGCCCCGCACACACCGGTGTTCGCGGCCCGGTCGGGGGCATGCGCAGAACAGCGGCTCCCGGAGGAGCCCCCACCCCGAAAGGACGGACCCCGTGGTCGCCATCGTCTCGGCAGTGCTGCTCTTCATCGCCTTCCTGATCAACGCGGCGGACATCTCCACCAACGACACCTTCACCTCCACCAACCTCATGCTCCTCGGCCTGACCGCGCTCGCCCTCCATGTCGCGGGCGTCGGCAGCGGATGGGCGGTGCGCGGCCGCCGACGCTGAGCGCGCGGCCGCCGACCCGCGTGCGAAAAGCCCGCCCGTACTCGCGGACAGCCGCTGCCACGAGGGAAGATGGGACCGCACGGCAACGGTCGACCGACGCGGAGGAGCGGGCACATGCAGCACGAGCGAGCGGGCCGGACGGCCGACCCCGAGGATCTCGTCGACGTCGCCCGGCTGGTCACCGCGTACTACGCGCTGCACCCCGACCCGGCCGACCCGGCGCAGCGCGTGGCGTTCGGCACCTCGGGCCATCGCGGATCGTCGCTCAACAGCGCGTTCAACGAGGACCACATCGCGGCGACCAGCCAGGCCATCTGCGAGTACCGGGCCGCGCAGGGCGCCGACGGTCCCCTCTTCCTGGGGGTCGACAGCCACGCCCTGTCCGAGCCGGCCCGGGTCACCGCCCTCGAGGTGTTCGCGGCCAACGGCGTCACCGTGCTCATCGACGGCGCCGACGGCTACACGCCCACGCCTGCCGTCTCGCACGCGATCCTGACCCACAACCGCGGGCGCACCGCCGCCCCCGCCGACGGCGTCGTGGTCACCCCGTCGCACAATCCGCCCGCCGACGGCGGCTTCAAGTACAACCCGCCGAGCGGCGGGCCCGCGGGCTCCGACGCCACCTCCTGGATCCAGGACCGGGCCAACGAGATCATCGTGTCCGGTCTGAAGGACGTCCGGCGCGTCCCGTACGCGCGGGCCCTCGCCGCGTCCACGACGCAGCGCTACGACTTCCTCGGCGCGTACGTCGCCGACCTGCCCGCCGTCCTCGACCTGGACGCGATCCGCGCCTCCGGCGTGCGCATCGGCGCCGACCCGCTGGGCGGCGCCTCGGTCGCCTACTGGGGCAGGATCGCCGAGCAGCACCGCCTCGACCTGACGGTGGTCAACCCGCTGACCGACCCCACCTGGCGATTCATGACGCTGGACTGGGACGGCAAGATCCGCATGGACTGCTCGTCGCCGTACGCGATGGCCTCCCTCATCGGGCAGCGCGACCGGTTCGACATCGCCACGGGGAACGACGCCGACGCCGACCGGCACGGCATCGTCACCCAGGACGCGGGCCTGATGAACCCCAACCACTATCTGGCCGCGGCCATCGCCTACCTCTACGCGCACCGCGAGCAGTGGCCCGCGAGCGCGGGAGTCGGCAAGACACTGGTGTCGTCCTCCATGATCGACCGCGTCGCCGACGACCTCGGACGTCGGCTGGTCGAGGTGCCGGTCGGCTTCAAGTGGTTCGTGGACGGCCTGGTGGACGGCTCGCTCGGCTTCGGCGGCGAGGAGTCGGCGGGCGCGTCCTTCCTGCGCCGCGACGGATCCGTCTGGACGACCGACAAGGACGGCATCATCCTGGCGCTGCTGGCGTCCGAGATCACGGCGGTCACCGGGAAGACCCCCTCCGAGCACTACGCGGCGCTCACCGACCGCTTCGGCGCCCCCGCCTACGCCCGTATCGACGCCCCGGCCACCCGGGAGGAGAAGGCGCTGCTGGGCAGGCTGTCGCCCGCGCAGGTCACCGCCGACACCCTGGCCGGCGAGGCGGTCACCGCCGTGCTCACCGAGGCGCCGGGCAACGGCGCCTCCCTCGGCGGCATCAAGGTGACCACCGAGAACGCCTGGTTCGCGGCCCGCCCGTCGGGCACCGAGGACGTCTACAAGATCTACGCCGAGTCCTTCCTCGGCCCCGACCACCTGCGCCGGGTCCAGGACGAGGCCAAGGACGTGGTCGACGCGGCACTGGGCGGCTGAGCACCTGCGGGGCGCGCGGGTGCGCGGGTCGGCGCCGGACGCCCGGCGGCGCGCCCGTGCCCGGCGGCGTTCTCGTGCCGGGCGGCGCTGCCGCGGCCCGGCGCGCAGGGCCCGCCGGCCCGCCCATGCCCGCCGGGGTTTCTCGGTGGCGGCGGCCGCGCAGGCACCGGTGGGCGGCACCCCCTGCTCGATTCGTCCGACGGGCCTCGCCCTGTGCCCGCTATCATCCTCTAAAGGTAAAATATGAGGGTTTGCCCGACAGGGCCGTCCTCCCGACGAGCTGCCGTCCCGCCGGAGTGATCATGTCCCGCAAGCGCACCACGGACGACGGCGACGAGCTGCTGGCCAGACTCGGTTCGCTGACCGCCCAGGCGCGTGAGCGCGCGGAGCAGCAACGCTCCCGCGTGGAGCTGGCCCTCGCCCTGCAGCGCGGCATGCTGCCCCGCGACCTTCCCGCCGGTCCCGGATTCCGGCTGGCCGTGCAGTACGCGCCCGCCTGCCACGGACTCAACGTGGGCGGCGACTGGTACGACGCCTTCGCCATGCCGGACGGGCGGGTCGGTCTGTCCATCGGCGACGTCCAGGGCCACAACATAGAGGCGACCGCCTTCATGGGCCAGGTCCGGGCCGGACTGCGCGCCCTGGCCTCCGTGACCGGCGAGCCGGGCGAGCTGCTCGCCCGGACCAACGACCTGCTCCTCTCGCTCGGCAGCGAGCTCTTCGCCACCTGCACCTTCATGCGGCTCGATCCCGCCACCGGAGTGCTCGAGAGCGCCAGAGCCGGCCACACCCCGTGCGTGTGGGCCACCGCCGACGGCAAGTCCGGCGTCGCCGAGGACGAGGGCGGACCGCCGCTGGGCGTCCAGGAGGGCTCGGACTATCCCGTCACCCGCTATCGGCTCACCAAGGGCGGAGTGTTCGTCCTGCTCACGGACGGCGTCGTCGAAGGGCCGACGCTGAGCGTCGAGGAGGGCCTCGACCAGGTCGTACGGCTCGCGGGCATAGCCGCCGTCGCGGGCATGTCGGCGGGCTCGCTCGCCGCCGCGGTGATCAGGGGCGCCGAGCGGGTCGGGCACGAGGACGACGCGGCGGTGCTGGTGGTGGGACACGACGGGCTGGTGGCGCCGGACGTGCCCCGCGTAGGGCCGTAGGGGCGGGTGGCGGCGGACGTGCCCCGCGTAGGGCCGTAGGGGGCGGTAGGAGCCGCGATGCTTCAGCCGTAGGGCCGGACGCGCAGGCTCCCGCCTCGCCGAGGACGCGCAGCCGGTGTCTGATGGCTGCTGTGGTGGGTACCGAGGATCTGCGCCGGCCGGCCGGCTTCGTCGTGCTGACGCTGGCCGTCGCCCTCTGCTACTACGCGGCGGGGCGGCTCGGCCTCATGCGGGAGCTCGTCGTCGAGGGCGCGGTGTTCACCCCCATCTGGCCGCCCACCGGCGTCGCGGTGGCCTGCCTGTTGTTCCTCGGACTCCGCTGCGCGCCCGGCATCGCCCTCGGGGCCCTGCTCGTCATCATGTCGCTGACCTCGCTGCGGCCCGTGGTGATCGGCAATCTGGTGGGCAACACCGCCGCCCCGGTGTGCGCGTACCTCCTGCTGCGCCGGGTGGGCTTCCGCAAGGACCTGGCACGGCTGCGCGACGGGCTCGCACTGGTGTTCCTGGGGGCGCTCACCGCGATGCTGGTGAGCGCGACCGTGGGCGTCGGTCTGCTGCTGCTCACCGACCGCCTCGGCGCGCACAGCTTCTGGCCCGTCTGGCTGGCGTGGTGGGTCGGCGACGCGATGGGCGTGCTGCTCGTCACCCCCGTGCTGCTGATGCTGTTCGCGATGCGTCGGCCTCTGGACCTGTCGCGCTGGAAGGAGGCCACGGGGCTGGCGCTCAGCGCCTGCGTCCTGGTCCCGCTGGCCACGCGCAGTTCCGTCAGCCTCCTGTTCCTGGTCTATCCGCTGCTGATCTGGGCCGCGCTGCGCTTCCAGCTCGCCGGCAGCATGCTGTGCGCCCTGTTCACCTCGGTGCTGGCCACGGTCGCCGCGACGGACTCCGTCGGGCCCTTCGAGGGCCTGACCCGGATCGAGGTGATGATCAAACTGCAGGCCTTCAACGGGACGATGGCCCTCACCGCCCTGCTGCTCTCCGCGGTGATCACCGAACAGCGCAACACCCGCCGCTCCGTCGAGCGCGCCTGTCAGGAACTCGTCGAGGTGCTGGAACACCTCACCGCCGGCGAGGCCCCGCCCGGCCGCCCGGCGAAGGATCCGGAGGACTGACGCCGACGGCCCGCGCCCCGGCCCCGCCGGGACCGCGCGGCGCTTCGATGTCAGTGCCTGCACCTACAGTTCGATCAGTGGGACTCGCCGGAACGGCCGCGGGCCCCGCCTTGGGGAGGGGTGTCATGTCTACCGGGTCCAGCACGCTGTCCACGACGTATCTGGAGCTGTCGCAGGACGACGGCGGTGCGCACAAGTTCTACGAAGTCACCGTCGACGGCACGGTGGTGACGGTGCGCTACGGGCGGATCGGCGCCACGGGCCAGGTGCAGACGACCGCGTTCCCCACCGTAGAGAAGGCGCGCGCCGCCGCCGCGAAGAAGGTCGGGGAGAAGGTCCGCAAGGGCTACGCCCCGGCCGTCGCCGGGCAGCGCGCCCCCCGCGCGGTCACGCGCCGTCAGGTCGAGTCGGCGCCGTCCACGGCGCGCGCGGTCGCGCCGGTCCTGTGGCGGTTCCGCACCGGCTCCTCCGCCTTCGGCATCCATGTCGACGACGACCACTGCTGGGTCGGCAATCAGGCGGGCGACGTCTTCACCCTGGACCACGAGGGCGGCGTCCTCGCCCGGTTCAATCTGCCCGACGGCGTGAAGTGCCTGGTCGCCGACGACTTCTGGATCTACGCCGGCTGCGACGACGGCAAGGTGTACGACCTGTCGTCCAAGCTGCCGTTCGCGGCCTACGACATCACGGCCGACGTCGACATCTTCTGGCTGGACATCCACGAGGGCGTGCTGAACGTCTCCGACCGGGGCGGCCGGCTCACCGTCATCGACCACGAGGACGAGCACCAGTGGGCCCGCCGCAGCCAGGGCGAGCACGCGTGGATGGTCCGGGCCGACGACCGCGGCGTCTACCACGGCCATCACCGGGGCGTCACCGCCTACGCGCCCGACGGCGGCGGCGAGATCTGGCACACGCCCACCCGCGGCGGCGTCCTCTTCGGCTGGCAGGAGGACGACGCCGTGTACGCGGGCACCGCCCACCGGGTGGTCCAGCGGCTGTCGAAGGCGACCGGCGCCATCGAGGCCACGTACGGCTGCGACAGCGCGGTGTACTCGTGCGCCACCTCGCCGGGCGGCCGGTTCGTGTTCGCGGGTGACGCGTCGTCGTCCGTCTACTGCTTCGACCGGGACGGCACGCGTCTGTGGAAGCTCGGCACCGGCGGCGGCTCGGCCCTGTCGATGCAGTACCACGACGAACGGCTGTACCTGGTGACCACGGACGGCTCGCTGGTCTGCGTGGACGCGAGCGAGACGGCCGTCGCCGCGGCGCAGCAGGGCACCGTCCCGCAGGCGCGGGACGTGAAGCTCGCCGCGGTCCTGCCGACGTACGCGCCGGCCACCGCAGCGAGCGCGGTGGAGACGGTCGCCCAGGCGCCCGCCGGCGCCGTCGTCGTCGAGTGCGTCCGGGAAGGCGGCCGCGTCCGGGTGCACGTGGTCTCCGAGGGCTACGACACCTCGTGGAACGTGCAGTTCCCGCGCGAGATACGCGAGCCCGGGGCGCGGTACGCGGTGGACGCCCTGCACTCGGCGGCCGGCGGCTTCTACCGGGTCCGCGGCG
>NZ_JBEPBI010000132.1:0-22133 GCF_040299045.1 Streptomyces sp. NPDC001027 | reverse complement strand
GCCAACGCGGCGGCGGGCGCGCGCGTGCTTGCCCCCCCCCGCCCCGACGGCGCAGCGGGTCGCGATGGGTGCGGCGGGCGGCGCCGCTCAGCCCAGCGGGATCCCGTTGACCGGCAGGCCGTGGGTGGGCAGGCCCTTCAGCGGCAGACCGCCGAGCAGTCCGGAGACGGGCGCGGTGGGGCCTTCGGCGAGCAGCTTCCCGGCGACCGGCTGGGCGGCGGTCAGACCGGCGCCGAGCGTCGGCTGGGCGTGCGTCAGCACCTGGCCGGCGGCGGGCAGCGCCTGGGTCACGTTCTCCGCCGGCAGCGTCCGGGTGATGCCGTCCAGGGCCTGCGTGGCGTCCGGTACGGCGGGGGCGGCGGTCGCGGCGCCCGCACCGGCGGCGGCGAAGGCGGCGCCGAGAGCGGCGACGCCGAGGGTCTTGGCAGCAGACTGCTTCATGATGAATGCGTCCTCGAATGGGATACGGGGAACTGAGCGGTTCTCGACCGTAAACACGGGACGGGGTCAGCGGCAAACATCGAAATGCGGACGGTTGGTGAACACCCGCCCGCATTTCGTACGCCCAGGATTTCCTACTCAGCTTTCCGTCGCCACAGAACCGCTGGTCGAGACGGTTTGCTGGAACAGCCATTCGGATTTCAGCTCGGCATAACCGGGCTTGATCACGTCATTGATCATCGCGAGTCGTTCATCGAAAGGAATGAATGCTGACTTCATAGCATTGACCGAGAACCACTGCAGATCGTCGAGCGTGTAACCGAATGCCTCGACCAGGTGCTCGAATTCCCGGCTCATGCTGGTGCCGGACATCAGACGGTTGTCCGTGTTGACGGTCGCCCGGAAGTGGAGTCGGCGCAGCAGCCCGACGGGGTGCTCGGCGTAGGAGGCGGCCGCTCCGGTCTGCAGGTTGGAGCTGGGGCACATCTCCAGCGGGATGCGCTTGTCGCGGACGTAGGAAGCGAGCCGCCCGAGCTTCACCGAGCCGTCGTCGGCGACCTCGATGTCGTCGATGATCCGCACGCCGTGCCCGAGCCGGTCCGCGCCGCACCACTGCAGCGCCTGCCAGATGGACGGCAGCCCGAAGGCCTCGCCGGCGTGGATGGTGAAGTGGTTGTTCTCGCGCTTGAGGTACTCGAAGGCGTCGAGGTGCCGGGTGGGCGGGTAACCGGCCTCGGCGCCCGCGATGTCGAAGCCGACGACGCCCAGATCCCGGTAGCGGTTGGCGAGTTCGGCGATCTCCAGCGCGCGGGCCGCGTGCCGCATGGCGGTCAGCAGGGCGCCGACGCGGATGCGGTGGCCGTTGGCGCGGGCCGCCCGCTCGCCTTCCCGGAAACCCTCGTTGACGGCCTCGACGACCTGCTCGAGGGTCAGTCCGCCGTCGAGGTGCTGCTCCGGCGCGTACCGCACCTCGGCGTAGACGACGCCGTCCTCGGCGAGGTCCTCGGCGCACTCGCGGGCGACCCGCACCAGGGCCTCGCGGGTCTGCATCACGCCGACGGTGTGCGAGAAGGTCTCCAGATACCGCTCCAGGGAGCCGGAGTCCGCGGCTTCCCGGAACCAGACGCCGAGCTTGTCGGGGTCGGTCTCGGGGAGGCGGTCGTACCCGGTCTCCCGGGCGAGGTCGACGATCGTGCCGGGGCGCAGCCCGCCGTCGAGGTGGTCGTGCAGCAGAACCTTGGGCGCCCGCCGGATCTGGTCCGGGCTCGGGGTGATGCCCGTCTGGATGCTCTGGCTCGTCATTTCCGCACTCTAACTCCTACGCGCGTAGATCGCGCGTTGTACAACTCCGCCGATATGTAACGGTGACCGCACGGACAGGTGGAGTACACCACTGCTTCTGACACTGTTCTGCCATGGCACAGGAACTGACGCCGGCTCGGACGGCCCGGCTGGGGAGGGCGCTCGGCCCGGAGCCGACGGCGGTGAGCGGAGCGGTGCTGCTGCTCCCGGGCGGCGAGGAGGTGTCGGGCCGCAGACCGTCCGCGCTGTGGGCGGCCGCCTCCGTCCGGGGCCTCGGGCGCCGACTCGCCCGTGCGGGAGCCGGGGAGGGGCTGGCCGTGCACGCCGTGCACTACCGCTACCGCGGCTGGAACGGCAGCGAGGCGCATCTGGCGGCCGACGCGGCCTGGGCCGCCGACGAGATCGTACGGCGCTACGGAGACGTCCCGGTGTGTCTGGCCGGCGTCGACATGGGCGCACGGGCGGCGCTGCACGCGGGCGGCCACGACGCCGTCAACTCCGTTCTGGCGATGGCCCCGTGGCTGCCGGAGGAGGACCTGGCCGCCCCGCCCGAGCCGGTCAGGCAGCTGGTGGGACGACGGGTGCTCCTCGTGCACGGCACCAAGGACGAACGCTGCGACCCCGAGCTGTCGTTCCGGCTCGCGACGCGCGCCAAGAAGGCGAACCGGGACGTGTGCCGCTTCGAAGTGCACTCCGACGGCCACGGGTTGCACCAGTACCGGGCCGAAGTCCTCGCCTTGGCCGAGGACTTCGTCATGGGCGCGCTGTTCGGCAGAGCCCTCTCCCGCCCGGTCGAGGACGCGCTCGCGGCGCCTCCCCCGCTGGGCCTGCGCATGCCGCTGGCCGCCGGTTTCGGGAAGTCGTTACGGCGACGGTAGGGGCGGGAGCACGGGACGCCGACGGCGCGGCCGTGCGCCCCGCCACGGGCGGCGCGGCCGTGGGGGCGACCCGAGCGGCAGGCCTCAGGACGGCAGCAGGTTGCCCCGTCTCGAGAGCAGGAACTTCTTGAAGGCGGCCACCGGCGGGGTGTCCGGACGGCCGTCGAGCCAGGCCACGCCGATCTCCCGAGCCGCCCGCGGGGCCGTGACCGTCAGTTCCACGACGCCGGGACGGGCCACGGCCGGCGGCGGGAGCAGGGCGACGCCCAGGCCCGCCGCCACCAGCCCGCGCAGCGTCTCCGCCTCCTCGCCCTCGAAGGCGACCCTGGGCCGGAAACCCGCCTCCTTGCACAGGTCGTCCGTGATGCGGCGCAGGCCGTAGCCCGGTTCCAGGGTCACGAAGGTCTCGTCGGCGGCCTCGGCGAGGCGGACCCTTCGCCGGGCGGCGAGCCGGTGGTCGGCCGGCACGACCAGACGCAGCTTCTGCTCGTCGAGCCTGCGGGCGACCAGGTCCGGGGCGTCGGGGACCGGGGAGGTCAGACAGAGGTCCAGTTCGCCGGCCCGAAGCCCTTCGAGCATCGCCTCGCCGTAGTTCTGCACGAGGCTGAAGCGGACCCGCGGGTGGTCGGCGCGGAAGGCGTGCAGGAGCCCGGGCACGGTCTCCGCGCCCATGGTGTGCAGAAAGCCGAACGCGACCTTGCCGGCCGTCGGATCGGCGTCGGCGCGGACCTCGTCGGCGGCCCGCTCGATCTCCGCGAGGGCGCGCTCCACCGAGGTGAGGAAGGTGCGGCCGGCGGGGGTGAGGGAGACCGTGCGGCCGCGGCGGGCGAACAGGTCGACGCCGAGGTCCTGTTCCAGCCGGACCATCGCGCGGGACAGCGTCGACTGGGGGACGTCCATCTCCTGAGCGGCGCGCGTGACGTGCTCGGTGCGGGCGACCCCGGCGAAGTACGCGAGCCGGGGGGCGAGCAGCCTCGCCATGTCGGTGGTGTCTTGTGTGTCACCGGACGGTGACAGGCGAGTCCGTGACCTCTGCTGATGCACCATGGGAACGATTATGACGAGTCCGTGCATTGGACGGAACAGCGGGACCGTCCGTAGGTTCGAGGCATGTCTCCCGCCAGTACCGGGGCGTCCACGATCGTGGTCGCCGCCTCGTCCGCCCGCTCGGCCGCGACCGCCCCCGCCTCCCTCCCCGCCCCCTCCTCCGACACCCGGCTCACCCCCGGCGGCCCCGGCTACCGCCGGATGAGCTTCGCGCTCTTCCTCGCCGGCGTGGCGACCTTCGCCCTGCTGTACTCCACGCAGGCGCTGCTGCCGCTGATCTCCGGCGACTTCGGCGTGGCGGCGAGCCAGGCGAGCTGGACGGTGGCGGCGGCGACCGGCGGACTGGCGCTGTTCGTCCTGCCGATGAGCGCCCTGTCGGAGCGCTACGGCCGCCGCACCGTGATGACGGCGTCGCTGGCGGTCGCGGTCGGCGTGGGCCTGCTGGTCCCGTTCGCTCCCTCCCTGGAGTGGCTGGTCGTGCTGCGGGCGGTGCAGGGCGCGGCGCTGGCCGGGCTCCCCGCCTCGGCCACGGCCTACCTCGCGGAGGAGGTCCGGCCGAAGGCGCTGGTCACGGCGATCGGCCTGTTCGTGGCCGGCAACAGCGTCGGCGGGATGAGCGGCCGGGTCATCACCGGCTGGGTCGCCCAGGAGTGGGGCTGGCGGATCGCCGTCGGCGTGATCGGCGCGCTGGCGGTGGCCTGCGCGGTCGCCTTCCGGCTGCTGCTGCCGGCGCCGCGCCACTTCACGCCGGGCTCCCTGGCGCCCCGCGTCCTGGCCCGGACCGTCCGCGGCCACCTCGCCGACCCGCTGCTGCGCCGGCTGTACGCCATCGGCGCGCTGTTCATGACCGTCTTCGGCGGCGTGTACACGGTGATCGGCTACCGGCTGACGGGGGAGCCGTTCTCCCTCCCCCAGGGCGTCGTCGGCTCGATCTTCCTCGTGTACCTGGTGGGCACGGTGTCGGCGTCCACGGCGGGCAGGCTGGTCGGCCGGCTGGGGCGGCGCGGCGCGCTGTACCTGGCGGGCGGCACGACCGCCGCGGGCCTGCTGCTGTCGCTGGCGGACTCGCTGGCGTCGGTGCTGCTGGGGCTGGTCCTGATCACGGCGGGCTTCTTCGCGGGGCACGCGGTGGCGTCGTCGGCGGTCAGCAGGACGGCGACCACCGGCCGCGCCCAGGCCTCCGCGCTCTACCAGTCCGCGTACTACGTCGGCTCCAGCGCCGGCTCCACGGTCGGCGCGATCGCCTTCCACTCGGGCGGCTGGGCCGGCACGGTCGGCGTCGGTCTGTTCGCGGTGCTCGGCGTCGTCGCGATCACCGTGGCGGGCACGCGCGCGGCGCGCCGGGCGACTCCGGCGACCGCCTGACCGTCCCCGCCCCGGTCCCCTCCCTCTCCTGCCCGCAGGCCGTCTTCCCCCTGCTCGGAGGCCGTCTGTCAGTGGTCGCGGATAGCCTCCGCGACCACTGACAGGTTTCTGGCACAGGGGGTAGCCGTCCATGGAGTTCCGGATCGACCGCGGTGATCTCGTCGAAGCCGTCGGATGGGCGGCCCGCGCGCTGCCCGCCCGCACACCGGTGCCCGTGCTGGGGGGCCTGGTGCTGGAGACGTCGGCGGGGGCGCTGAGCGTGTCGGGGTTCGACTTCGAGACGGCCGCGCGGATCGACGCGGACGCCGAGGCGACGACCGGCGGCCGGGTGCTCGTCCTCGGGCGGCGGCTGCTGGACATCTGCAAGGTGCTGCCGGACGGGCCGGTGAGCTGTGCGCTGGAGGGGACGCGGTTCACGGTCGAGGCGGGCGGCACGAGCTTCGGCCTGTCCACCCTCCCGCACGAGGAGTACCCCGCCCCGCCCGCGCCCCCGCAGGCGTACGGCGTCGTCGACGCGGCCGCCTTCGCGACCGCCGTCGCGCAGGTCGCGGTGGCGGCGGGCCGCGACGACACCCTCCCGGTGCTGACGGGCGTCCAGCTGCGTCTGGAGGGGGACGAGATGACGCTGTCGGCGTCGGATCGCTACCGGTACGCGGTACGGCGGCTGGAGTGGAAGGCGGAGCCGGAGGCGGCGGGCGCGGGCGTGGTGGAGACGCTGCTGCCGGCGCGGCGGCTGCTGGACACGGCCCGGTCGCTGGCGCGGTGCGGGACCGTGCGGATCGGCCTCGACGGGGTGGCCGCGAGCGGACCGGTCGGGTTCGGGGGCGGACGGATGCGGACGGTCCTGCGGCCCCTGGACGGGCGGCTGCCGTCGTACGGGAAGCTGTTCGACATGGCGGGGGCCGCGGTGGCCGAAGTGGAGTCCGGCGCGCTCACGGAGGCCGTGCGCAGGGTCGCGGTGGTGGCGGAGACGAACAGTCCGGTGCGGCTCGACTTCTCCGCGGATTCGGTGCTGCTGCGCGCGGGATACGGCGACGACGTGGCGGCGCAGCGGCTGCCGGCCGAGCTGACCGGGACCGAGGACGTCACGGTGGCCTTCAACCCGGCGTATCTGCTGGACGCGCTGTCGTCGTTCGGGGCGACGCGGCTGCGGATGGAGCTGCTGGGGACGGGCCAGCGGACGCTGCTGAGCGCGGCGGACGCGCCGGAGGGCCACCGGCACCTGCTGATGTCGGTCAGGCAGTTGGTCTGAGCGGCGGCCCCGGCAGCGAGCGGCGGCCGCGACGGCGAGCGGCGGCCGCAAAGGCCCCGGGCACGCCTTCCACCTGCGCTTTCGTCGACTCGGCAGGCCGTTGTCAGTGGGCTGCGGTAGCTTCCGAAGTGCTGGGCGCGAAGACGCGTGACAGGACGGCCGCAGGGGTGGGTTGGACGATGGGCGACAGCACGGCGACGACGGGCCTCGACGTCGCACTGGAGAAGCACCGGACGGAACTGACCGGTTACTGCTACCGCATGCTCGGCTCGTCCTTCGAGGCCGAGGACGCGGTGCAGGACACCATGGTGCGCGCCTGGCGCAGCTACGACCGGTTCGAAGGTCGCTCCAGCCTGCGCTCCTGGCTGTACCGGATCGCCACGAACGTCTGTCTGGACATGCTGACGGCGGGCAACAAGCGGGCCCGGCCGATGGACCTCTCCGGGCCCACCCCCCTCGCCCGGGCCGCGCTCTCGCCGCGCCCCGACCACACCTGGCTGGAGCCGATGCCCGACGCCCGTGTGCTGCCGACGGTGGAGGACCCGGCCGAGGCGGCCGTCGCGAAGGAGTCGGTGCGTCTCGCGTTCATGGCCGCGCTGCAGCAGCTGCCGCCGAAGCAGCGGGCGGTGCTGATCCTGCGGGAGGTGCTGGCGTGGCGGGCGAGCGAGGTGGCCGAGCTGCTGGAAACCTCCGTCGCCTCGGTCAACAGCGCGCTGCAGCGGGCGCGGGCCACGCTGTCCGAGCGGAAGGAGTCCGGCGCGGACGCGGCGGTGTCGGACCCGCTCGACGAGGAGCAGAGAAAGCTCCTGGACCGCTATGTGGCGGCCTTCGAGGGCTATGACATGACGGCGCTGACGGCCCTGCTCCACGAGGACGCCGTCATGACGATGCCGCCGTTCGACCTGTGGCTGACCGGGCACGACGACATCACCGGCTTCATGACCACGCTCGGCTCCGCGTGCGAGGGCTCGCGCCTGCTGCCGGTCCAGGTCAACGGCCTGCCGGGGTTCGCCCAGTACAAGCCGGATCCGGAGAAGGGCGGGTTCACCCCGTGGGCAGTCCAGATCCTGGAGATCTCAGACGGCCGCCTCACCGGGTTCCACTTCTACCTCGACACCCAGCGCTGGTTCCCCCTCTTCGACCTCCCCCTCCACCTGGACGGGGAGTCCGACGAGGTCGAGCAGGGCGCGTAGCGCGGGGTCGGGGCCGCGCAGCCGTATGCGGCCCCCGGCCCGCCGCGCGGCCAGCTGGAGCCGGGCCAGCAGATCGACGGTGAGGAGCCCGGGCGGCCCGATCCCGGCGACGTCGCAGATGACGACTGCGGTCTCGGCGCCGGTCAGCAGTGCGCGCACGGCATCGGCCAGCCCTGCCGCCTGCCCCCGGGCGACGGGGCCGGTCAGGGTGAGCACGGGGGGTGTCGTCGCTTCCACGATCGGTAGACCGTGCGGAAGCCCCCGACTCATCGCACCCCGCGACGACCGCCTACTCGCCGGGGAACTCGCCGGTGTCGATGACGACGTCGAAGGGCGCGGGAAGCTTGAGGGCCTCGCCGAACTTCGCTGAGGTCAGCAGTTGGTAGACGTCGCCCTTCGGCTCCCCGTAGAGCGACGCGGCGGGGCCTTCGGGGGCCCAGCGGTCGACGAGGAGGTAGAAGGGGATGCCCGCGCAGGCGTAGGCGGCGGGCTTGCTGATGCGGTCGTGCCGGGCGTTCGACTTCGAGGTGACCTCCACGACCAGCTCGGCGAGCGCGGCCGGGATGTGGGTGTCCGCCTCCGTGTGCTCCCGCACGGGAGCCACCACGAGGTCGGGGATGAGCATGCCCAGCCGCGACGGCACGGCGATGGCCAGGGTCTGGAAGATTTCCCAGTCCTCGGGGATCACCGAGTAGAGGCGACGCTGGATGCGTGCCGCGATGACGTTGTGACGGTATGCGGGAGCAGGTGACACGGTGACGATCCCCTCGATGATCTCCACCTTGCTGCCCTCGGGCCATTCCATCTCCTCCCAGAACCGGACGAGGTCGTCCCAGCTCTGCTCGGGGTCGTGGCCCACGGTGAGTGCGCTCATGGCGGTCTCCTTGTCGGTGCGTCACCGAGTCCAGCATGCCGAACGGGACCGGCGGAGGTCCACCGATCCCGTTCACCCGAATGAGGGCTGTGACAGCGGCGGCCTGCGGCCGCGGGCCAGGTCAGGCGATGCGCTCCAGCACGACCGGGGAGGCCGTGAACGCCGTACCGGGGGCGCTGACGTCGTACGAGCCCTCGACCGCCTGGAGCGCGTACTCGAAGCGCTCCGGGGTGTCCGTGTGGAGGGTGAGGAGGGGCTGGCCCTCGCGCACGGTGTCGCCGGGCTTGGCGTGCAGCTCGACGCCGGCGCCCGCCTGCACCGGGTCCTCCTTGCGGGCCCGGCCGGCGCCGAGGCGCCAGGCCGCGATGCCGATGTCGTAGGCGTCGAGACGGGTGAGGACGCCCGAGGCGCCCGCCTTCACCACGTGCTGCTCCTTGGCGGTGGGAAGGGCCGCGTCCGGATCGCCGCCCTGGGCGGCGATCATGCGCCGCCAGACGTCCATGGCCGAGCCGTCGGCGAGCGCCTTCGCCGGGTCGGCGTCCTTGATCCCGGCCGCGTCGAGCATCTCGCGGGCCAGGGCGATCGTCAGCTCCACGACGTCCGCCGGGCCGCCGCCGGCCAGGACCTCCACCGACTCGCGGACCTCCAGGGCGTTGCCCGCGGTCAGGCCGAGGGGCGTGGACATGTCCGTCAGCAGCGCGACGGTCTTCACCCCGTGGTCGGTGCCGAGGCCCACCATCGTCGAGGCGAGCTCGCGGGCGTCCTCGACGCTCTTCATGAAGGCGCCGGTGCCGACCTTCACGTCGAGGACCAGCGAGCCGGTGCCCTCCGCGATCTTCTTCGACATGATGGACGAGGCGATCAGCGGGATGGCCTCGACGGTGCCGGTCACGTCCCGCAGCGCGTACAGCTTCTTGTCGGCCGGGGCGAGCCCGTCGCCCGCGGCGCAGATCACCGCGCCGGTGCCGTCCAGCACCGACAGCATCTCCTCGTTGGAGAGCAGCGCGCGCCAGCCCGGGATCGACTCCAGCTTGTCCAGGGTGCCGCCGGTGTGGCCGAGGCCGCGGCCGGAGAGCTGCGGGACCGCCGCGCCGCAGGCCGCCACGAGGGGGGCCAGGGGCAGCGTGATCTTGTCGCCGACGCCGCCCGTGGAGTGCTTGTCGGCGGTCGGGCGGGACAGGGCGGAGAAGTCCATGCGCTCGCCGGAGGCGATCATCGCGGCCGTCCAGCGGGCGATCTCCCGCCGGTTCATGCCGTTGAGCAGGATGGCCATGTTGAGGGCGGCCATCTGGTAGTCGGCGACCTCGCCGCCGGTGTACGCGGCGATGACCCAGTCGATCTGCTCGTCGCTGAGCTCACCGCGGTCCCGCTTGGTGCGGATGACGGAGACGGCGTCCATCGACATGCGCGTCATGGCTTTCCTTCCGGTGGTGCAAACGGTGGCGCACGGTGGTGCGGCAAGACGTGGGAAGAGATGCGGGGAGAAAGTGCGCGGCCCCTCTGCGCACGTCAGAGGGGCCGCGCGGGAGTCACTTGGTGAGATGGTCCGGGCCGAAGGCCTGCGGAAGCATCTCGGCGAGCGGCAGGATTCCCGCCGGCGTCTCCAGCAGCAGGCCGGGGCCGCCGAACTCGTACAGCAGCTGGCGGCAGCGACCGCACGGGACGAGGACCTCGCCGCGGCCGTCCACGCAGGTGAAGTGCGTGAGCCGGCCGCCGCCGGTGTTCTGCAACTGCGAGACCAGCCCGCACTCGGCGCACAGACCGAGCCCGTAGGAGGCGTTCTCGACGTTGCAGCCGGACACGATCCGGCCGTCGTCGACGAGCGCCGCCACGCCGACCGGGTAGCCGGAGTAGGGGGCGTACGCGCGGGACATGGCCTCGCGGGCCACCGCGCGCAGCGCCTCCCAGTCGACGGCGGCGGCCGGGGTCACTTGCCCTGACCCTTGCGGTAGCGCATGCCGTCGGCCCTGGGCATGCGCAGTCGCTGCGCGGACAGCGACAGCACCAGCAGGGTGACGACGTACGGGGTGGCGCCCACGAAGTCGCTCGGGACCTCGTCGGTGAACAGGTACCAGACCAGGACGAGCGCGGCGACCATGAGGCAGATCCCGGCCTGCCAGTGCGCCTTGCGGTACAGCTTCCAGCCGGCCAGCCCCGCGACGAGCACGACCAGCAGGAGCAGCAGCGCGTGGACGGTCTCGCCGCCGTTGCGCAGCTGCAGCGCGTCGGAGTAGCCGAACAGGCCCGCGCCCATGGCCAGACCGCCGGGACGCCAGTTGCCGAAGATCATCGCCGCGAGGCCGATGTAGCCTCGGCCGCCGGTCTGGCCCTCAAGGTAGGTGTGCGAGGTGACCAGGGCGAGGAAGGCGCCGGCGAGACCGGCGAGGCCGCCGGAGACGGCCACGGCCGCGTACTTGTACTTGTAGACGTTGACGCCGAGGGACTCGGCGGCGATCGGGTTCTCGCCGCAGGAGCGCAGCCGCAGGCCGAACGGGGTGCGCCACAGCAGCCACCAGCTGCCGACGAACAGCAGGAAGGCGAGGAGCGTCACCACGGACAGGTCGGTGACCAGGCCGCCGAGGATGCCCGCGACGTCGGACAGCAGGAACCAGTGGTGCTTCTCGACCGACTGGAGGGCGTCCGAGAGGCCGGGCACGTCGATGTGGGGCAGCGACTCCACGGGCGGGGACTGCTTGGGGTTGCCGCCCGCTTCGGCCGGCTCGCCCTCGGAGAAGAACAGCTTGGCGAGGTACTGCGTGATGCCGAGCGCCAGCAGGTTGACCGCGACGCCGGAGACGATGTGGTCGACGCCGAAGGTGACGGTCGCGACCGCGTGCACCAGACCGCCGAGGACGCCGAAGCCGACGCCGCACAGCAGACCGAGCCAGGGGTTGGACTGCCAGCCGATCCAGCCGGCGCCGAAGGTGCCGAGGATCATCATGCCCTCGAGGCCGATGTTGACCACGCCGGACCGCTCGGACCACAGGCCGGCCAGACCGGCGAGGCCGATGGGCACGGCGAGGCCGAGCGCGGCCGACACCTGGCCCTCGGAGGTGAGCTGGTTGGCGCCGGTGATGATGCGGACCACGGCGACGAGCACCAGCGCGCCGGCGATGATCGTGAGGATCCGGCCCACCGAGCGGCCCGACCGGCCGCCGGTGTCCGCCTTGGGAGCCGCGGGGGGCGGCGTGTCGGTCATCGTGGCAGTCATCACGCCACCTCCTGCTTCTGGGTCGGGGCGGCGGCCTGGGCGGCGAGCTCGGCGCCGACCCGCTGCTGCTGGCGCTTGAGGCCGTAGCGCCGGACGAGTTCGTAGGCGATGACGACGCACAGCACGATGACGCCCTGGATGACGCCGAGGATTTCCTTGTCGTAGCCCTCGAACTCGAGGTGGTTGGTCGTGCGCTCCAGGAAGCCCCAGAGCAGCGCGCCGAGCGCGATCCCGACCGGGTTGTTGCGGCCGAGCAGGGCGATGGCGATGCCGGTGAAGCCGATGCCCGACGGGAAGTCGTTGCTGAACTGGTGGCTGTCGTTGAGCAGGGTCGGCATGCCGATCAGACCGGCCACGGCGCCCGAGATGACCATGCTGGTGGCGACCATCTTCTTGACGGAGACGCCGCTCGCGGTGGCCGCGCTCTCGGACTGGCCGACGGTGCGCAGGTCGAAGCCGAACCGGGTGCGGCCGAGCACGAACCAGTAGGCGACGCCGACGAGGACGGCGATGACGATGAAGCCCCACAGCACACCGGCCGCGCCGGTGTCGATGCTGAAGAAGTACGAGGACTCGGGCAGCGGGTCGGTCGAGACGACCGTGCCGCCGCTCTGCAGTTCGGCGAGCTTCCCCGGCTGCAGCAGGTAGGCGATGATCGCGGTGGCGATCGAGTTCAGCATGATCGTGGAGATGACCTCGCTGACGCCGCGGGTCACCTTGAGGATGCCCGCGATGGCCGCCCACAGGGCGCCGGTCGCCATGGCGCACAGGATGATCAGCGGGATGGCGATCCAGCCGGGCACGGTCAGCGCGCCGCCGAGGACGGCGGCGACGAACGCGGCGAGCCGGTACTGGCCGTCGACGCCGATGTTGAACAGGTTCATGCGGAAGCCGATGGCCACCGCGACACCCGCCAGGTAGTACGTCGTCGCCTTGTTGAGGATGTAGACCTGGCTGTCGCTGGCGGAGCCGTAGGTCAGCATGTCGCTGAAGGCCGCGCCCGGGTTCTTGCCGGTGGCGAGGATGACCAGGGCGGTGACGACGAGCGCGGTGACGATCGCCAGCAGCGGGGCCGCGACCCCGAGGAGCAGCCGCTCCTTGTCGATCCGTGAGGTCAGCTTTTTCATCGGGCGTCGTCCTCTGCGTGCTCCAGGTGGCCGGTGGCCGCACCCGTCATGGCGGAGCCCAGCTCCTCGGGGGTGATCGTGGCGGGGTCGGCGTCGGCGACCAGTCGGCCGCGGTACATGACCCGCAGGGTGTCGGAGAGCCCGATGAGCTCGTCCAGGTCGGCGGAGATCAGCAGCACGGCCAGGCCCTCGCGGCGTGCCTCGCGGATGTGGTCCCAGATCGCGGCCTGCGCGCCGACGTCCACGCCGCGGGTGGGGTGGGCGGCGATGAGCAGCTTGGGCGCGTGGCTCATCTCGCGGCCGACGATCAGCTTCTGCTGGTTGCCGCCGGACAGCGAGGCGGCGGTCACGTCGATGCCGGGCGTGCGGACGTCGTACGCCTGGACGATCCGCTCGGTGTCGGTGCGGGCGGCCTTGATGTCGAGGAGCTGGCCGCGCGAGTTGGGCCGCTCGGTGACATGGCCGAGGATGCGGTTCTCCCACAGCGGCGCCTCGAGGAGCAGGCCGTGGCGGTGCCGGTCCTCGGGGATGTAGCCGACGCCCGCCTCGCGGCGGTGGCGGGTGGGGACGTGGGAGATGTCGGCGCCGTCGAGGCTGATGACGCCGGCGTCGGGGGCGCGGATGCCCATGATCGCCTCGACCAGCTCGGACTGGCCGTTGCCCTCCACGCCGGCGATGCCGAGGACCTCGCCCTTGTGGATGGTGAAGGTGATGTCGTCGAGGATGATCCGCTCGACGCCGTCGAGGTCCGTCTGCGTCAGGTGCAGCCCGTCCAGCTTCAACAGCGGGACGTCCGTGACGGTGGACTCCTCCGTCTCCGGCGTGGGCAGTTCGCTGCCGACCATCAGCTCGGCGAGCTGCTTGGTGGTGGTGTTCTCCGGCTCGACCGTGCCCACGGTGGTGCCGCGCCGGATGACGGTGATCTCGTCGGCGACGGACAGCACCTCTCCCAGCTTGTGGGAGATGAAGATGACGGTGAGGCCCTCGGCCTTCAGCTCGCGCAGGTTGTCGAAGAGGGCGTCGACCTCCTGGGGCACCAGGACGGCCGTGGGCTCGTCGAGGATGAGGGTCTTGGCTCCGCGGTAGAGGACCTTGAGGATCTCCACGCGCTGGCGGTCGGCGACGCCGAGCTCCTCCAGGAGGACGTCGGGCCGGACGTTCAGCCCGTACGCGTCGGAGATCTCCTTGATCTTCGTCCGGGCCTTGGCGCCGATGCCGTGGAGCTTCTCCGCTCCGAGGACGACGTTCTCCAGGACCGTGAGGTTGTCGGCGAGCATGAAGTGCTGGTGCACCATGCCGATGCCGCGCGCGATGGCGTCGGCGGGGTTGCTGAAGGTGACCTGGTCGCCGTTCACGGTGATGGTGCCCTCGTCCGGCTGCTGCATGCCGTAGAGGATCTTCATCAGGGTGGACTTGCCGGCGCCGTTCTCACCGCACAGGGCGTGGACGGTGCCGGTGCGAACCGTGATGTCGATGTCGCGGTTGGCGACTACGCCGGGGAATCGCTTGGTGATGCCGCGCAGTTCGACGGCAGCGGGAGGGCTGGACGCGTTGATGGCGCACTCTCCTCGGGGAAAGGGGCTGCGTAGGGGAGGGCAGGCGTCGGCGACGCTAGCGCGGCAACTCCGTGCTACACGCGTAGAGTTGACACATTGTTATGGCTCGACGAGGGGGTTGTCGTGCACCCCCCTCGTCGAGCCGGGGTCAGGCGGCGACCATCAGGTCACGGGGTGGTCTTGACCTTGATGGAACCGTCGATGATCTTCTGCTTCGCCGCGTCCAGCTGGGTCTTGATGTCGTCGATGAAGCCACCGCTGGTGGCGAGCGAGACACCGTTCTTGGCGAGCGAGTAGTTGTTGGTGCCCGTCAGCGGCTTGCCGTCGTGGACGGACTTGACGAAGTCGTAGACGCCGACGTCGACGTTCTTGACCATCGAGGTCAGGATCGAGGCCTTGTACTTGGCGAGACCCGGGATGTTGTACTGGTCGGAGTCCACGCCGATGGCCCAGGCGCCCTTGACGCCGTTGACGGCCTCGATCGCGCCGTTGCCGGAGGAGCCGGCCGCCGAGTAGATGACGTCCGCGCCGTTGTCGAGCATGCCCGAAGCCGCGGCCTTGCCCTTGTCGGGGCTGGCGAAGCCGGAGAAGTCCGAACCGTGGCTCAGGTACTGCGAGTCGACCTTGACCGCAGGCTTCGTGTCGTGGACGCCCTGAACGAAGCCCGCCTCGAACTTCTTGATCAGCGGGACGTCGACGCCGCCGATGAAGCCGACGTGGTTCTTCTTCGTCTTCAGCGCAGCGGCGACACCGGCCAGGTACGAGCCCTGCTCCTCGGTGAAGGTGATGCTGTCGACGTTCTTGGCGTCCACCACCGAGTCGACGATGCCGAAGCTGACCTTCGGGTACTTCGCGGCGACCTTGGTCATCGAGGCGGCGTAGGAGAAGCCGACGCCGACGATGGGGTTGTAGCCGGCGTCCGCCAGGTCGGTCAGGCGCTGCTCGCGGTCGGCCTCGGTGTCGGAGGTCTTGGCGGTCAGCTCCTTGATCGAGCCGCCGAACTCGGCCTTGGCCTTGTCGGCGCCCCGCGCGGCGGAGTCGTTGAAGGAACGGTCACCACGGCCGCCGACGTCGAAGGCGAGACCGATCTTGACGCCCGAACCGCCGCCGGAGGAGGCGGACGACGAGCTGTTGGCGTCGTTCTCGGAGGAGGTGCTGCCACATGCAGTGGCAGTCAGTGCGAGAGCTGCGGTGGCGATACACGCAGCGGAAAGCTTGGCTACCCGGCGCACGGGAAGGCTCCTTCACCTGACCTGAGCGCCTTGTCGGCGCTTGATGTGAGCACCTTGCCAGTGCTCGGGCCTGGACGCCCTATCGGCGTTGGCTTCGCGGCATCGTAACGCGCGTAGATGTCAGAAAAACACCCCTCGCGACGCCGTTATCGATTCGAGGCGAACGCCGTCTGAACTCGATGCCTTGCGGCTTCGCGCCGATGATTTCGAAGCGGGGACGAATGGCTTACAACAGGGTTGCGCCGAACGACGGAACGGCCACGTGAGGGCCGTTCCGCCGCCGTCGGCTCACCTGCCGACCGCGTCCAGCAGCGCCGCCGCCGTGAACAGCTCGACACCGACGGTGATCGCCGACTCGTCGGCGTCGAAGTCGCCCTGGTGCAGGTCGCGCACGGTGCGCTCGCCGGGCGGGCGCACGCCGAGCCGGGCCATCGAGCCGGGGACCCGCTCCAGATACCACGAGAAGTCCTCGCCGCCGAGGCTCTGCTCGGTGCCCTCCACGCCCGACTCGCCGCGCCGGGCCACCATGGCGTCGCGCAGCAGGGCGGTGACGTCGCCGTCGTTGACGACCGGCGGGACGCCCCGCACGTAGTTGATCTCCGACTTGGCCCGGTGCAGGTTGGCCACCTCGTCGATCGCCGCGACCACGATGTCCGGGGCCTGCCGCCACGCCTCGATGTCCAGGCAGCGCACGGTGCCGGAGAGCTCGGCGTGCTGCGGGATCACGTTCGGGGCGTGGCCGCTCTCGATGCGACCCCAGGTCACGGCCAGTCCGGCGCGCGTGTCGACCCGGCGGCCGACCAGTGCGGGCACGTCGGTGACGACCCGGGCGGCCGCCGTGACGAGGTCGGTGGTCAGGTGCGGGCGCGCGGTGTGGCCGCCGGGCCCGTCCAGGGAGATCTCCAGCCGGTCGCAGGCGGAGGTGATGGCGCCCTCGCGCAGACCGACCTTGCCCGCGTCGACCCGGGGGTCGCAGTGCACGGCGATGATCCGGCCCACGCCGTCCAGCGCGCCGTCGGCGATGGCGTCGGCGGCGCCGCCGGGCAGCACCTCCTCTGCGGGCTGGAAGATCAGCCGCACCGGCCGCGGCAGCCGGCCCTGCCGGTGCAGCTCCGCCAGGACGAGACCGGCGCCGAGGACGACGGTGGTGTGCACGTCGTGACCGCAGGCGTGGGCGCGGTCGGGGACGGTGGACCGGTAGGCGCACTCGGTCTTCGTGTCCGGGATGGGCAGCGCGTCGATGTCGGCGCGCATCGCGAGGACGGGGACGCCGTCGACCGCCGCACCCTGCGCGCCCACGGTCCCGATGTCGCAGATGAGGCCGGTGCCGACGGCGAGCACGCGGGGCCGCAGTCCTGCCTTCTCCAGGCGGGCCTTGATCGCGGCCGTCGTGCGGAACTCCTGGTTGCCCAGCTCAGGGTGCATGTGCAGGTCGCGGCGGAAGGCCACGAGCTCGGCGCGCAGCGCCTCCGGCAGGGCGCCGGGAAGGGCGCCGGGGAGCACGGCTTCCCCTGAGGGATCGGCCTCGGACTCTCGGGACATCAGTTGCTTCACCCTCTGAAGGGTAGGACGCCTGGGCGGTCAACCGACCTACGATCAACAAAACTTCAACCCGTCAGGCGAAGAAAAGTTGGCCGCGCGGCGCATGGCTGCTGTGCGGGATGGGTACACTCGCTGGCTTTCGGGTCGGCGACCCGCACTTCTTCCTTTCTCTCACGGATACCACGGACCGCCCATGGCACGCCGTGCCAGTCCACGTACCGGAACCGATCCTGAAATCATCACCTCCGCGCAGCGGTCCCGCCACACAGGGCGACCCGGCCGGGCGGCCGGGGAGGGCGGGCACGACGCGAGCGTGGCGGCCCCGCACGGAGAACGGGCGGAGCCCGGGCAGAGGATCCGGCGGTGGGAGCCACGGAGCGGGAACGACGGAGGGAGCGGCTGAGGGAACGGCAGGGGCCCGCCGTCCCGTGCCCCCTCAGTCGATCCCGTAGCGTGCCGCGATCCCGTCGAGGATCAGGTCGAGGCCTTCGGCGAAGTGCCGGTCGTAGTCGGCGAAGATCTCCGCGCCCGCCTGCGCCGACAGCGGGAACGCGGCGAGGCGCCGGGCCCGTTCCTCGACGTCGTACCCCTCGCGCCGCTCGTCGGGCAGCGGCTCGACGCCCTGCTCCTCGGTGACGAAGCCGATCGTGTAGAGGTACGTCGTCGAGGTCGCGCGGACCGCCTGCGCGAGGGTGAAGCCGGCGGCCGTGAACAGCCGCAGGCCGTCCTCCATCTGCTCGGCGTGCTCGACGCCGGTGAAGCGGGAGCCGCTGAACACCTTCGCGCCGTCGCGGTAACCGCGCAGCGCCCCGCGCAGAGCGTGGTTGGACTTGCGCAGCCGCTGCCGCCAGGTGTCGGCGGGGTCGAGCGCGGCGCCGGCGACCATCCGCCGGTACATCTCGGTCGCCATCTCGTCCAGCAGCGCCTGTTTGTCCTTGAAGTGCCAGTACAGCGCGGGCGCCTTGACGTCCAGCTCAGTGGCGATGGCGCGCAGGGTCAGCCCGTCGAGGCCGACGTCGTTCAGCAGGCCCAGCGCGGTGTCCGCGACCCGCCGGCGGTCGAGGGGGGCTCGTCGTCCGGTGCTCACGCTTGACAGTTTAACGCCGTTAAGGCCACTCTCGTGAGCGACAGCACTTAACAGCGTTAAGGAGAGTGCCATGGGCATCGACATGTACGGGGCAGTGCAGGCGGACGCGGGCACGGACACGGACGCGGACGCAGTCGTGGACGCGGATCAGGACGTCGACGTCCTGATCGTCGGCGCGGGCCCGACCGGCCTCGTCCTCGGCATCGACCTCGCCCGCCGCGGGGTGCACGCGCTGGTCGTGGAGCGGGGCGCGGCCCTGGCCCCCGGCTCGCGCGGCAAGGGCCTGCAGCCGCGCACCCTCGAGATCTACGAGGACCTCGGCGTCCTCGACGAGATCCTCGCCGCCGGCGGCCCGTACCCGGTCGGCATGATCTGGGCGGACGGCGAGCCGGCCGGCGAGCACGCCATGTTCGACCCCGCGGAGGACGGCGAGGAGGGCTCCCGCTTCACCGCCCCCTGGATGGTCCCGCAGTGGCGCAACCAGGAGATCCTGCTGGCCCGGCTGGAGGAACTGGGCGGGTCGGTGGCCTTCGGCTGCGAGGTCGTCGGCGTGGACCAGGACGACACGGGGGTGACGGCCCGTCTCGCCTCCGGCCGAGCGGTGCGCGCCCGGTACGCCGTCGCCGCCGACGGCGGACGGTCGGCGCTGCGGCGGGCGCTGGGCGTCGGGATGACGGGCGAGACCGTGGACCCGCGGCCGATGCTGGTGGCGGACGTCCGGATCGCGGGCCTGGGCCGGGACCACTGGCACGTCTTCCCGCCGGGCGGGGACGCGGACTTCCTGGCCCTGTGCCCGCTCGCGGGGACGGACGACTTCCAGCTGGCCGCGCGGTTCCCGGAGGGGACGCGGCCGGCCCTGTCGCCGGAGGGCGTCCGCGCGGTCGTCGCCGAGCGCACCCACCTCGCCGCCGAGGACGTCACGGGGATCGGCTGGACGTCCGACTTCCGGCCGCGCGCCGCCCTGGCGGACCGCTTCCGCGAGGGCCGGGTCTTCCTGGCCGGCGACGCGGCGCACGTCCACTCCCCCGCCGGCGGCCAGGGCCTCAACACCAGCGTCCAGGACGCGTACAACCTGGGCTGGAAACTGGGCGCGGTGCTGGCCGGACACGCCCCGGAGCAGCTGCTGGACACCTACGAGGAGGAGCGCCGCCCCGTCGCCGCGCACATCCTCGGCCTGTCGACGGCGATCCACCGGGACGAGGCGCGCCGGGGCGCGGGGACACGGCAGCTGGGCCTGCACTACCGGGGCTCGTCGCTGAGCGAGGAGACGCGGCAGGCCCCGGGTCCGCTGCGGGCCGGCGACCGCGTCCCCGACCTGACGGTCGACGGCGTCCGCCTCTTCGACCTGCTCAGGGGCCCGGACTGGACCCTGCTGACCCTGGAGTCCGGCGTGTACCTGGTCCGCCCGGACGGCCATGTGGGCTGGGCGGGCGGCACGCAGGACGGACTCGAGACCTACCGCAGGCGGGTCGGCGTCGGCCGGGACGGGTCGTAGGCCGGTGGACGCCCGCCCCGCTCAGAAGGCGTCCGCCGGGACATACGTCCCCCACACCTCCCGCAGGGCGCCGCACACCTCGCCCACCGTCGCCCGGGCCCGCAGCGCGTCCTTCATCGGGTACAGAACGTTGTCCTCGCCCTGTGCCGCCTTCCTCAGGGCGTCGAGCGCGGCGTCCACGGCCGCCCGGTCGCGCTCCGCGCGGAGCCTGGCCAGCCGCTGCGCCTGCTGCGCCTCGATGGCCGGGTCGACGCGCAGGGGCTCGTACGGCTCCTCCGCGTCGAGCCGGAAACGGTTGACGCCGACCACGACCCGCTCGCCGGAGTCGGTCTCCTGCGCGATCCGGTAGGCGGACCGCTCGATCTCGTCCTTCTGGAAGCCGTGCTCGATGGCCGACACCGCGCCGCCGAGATCCTCGACCCGGCGCATGAGATCGACGACGGCCCTCTCCAGGTCGTCGGTCATCCGCTCCACGACGTACGAGCCCGCGAAGGGGTCGACGGTGGCCGTCACATCCGTCTCGTGGGCCAGGACCTGCTGGGTGCGCAGCGCCAGCCGCGCGCTCTTGTCGGTCGGCAGCGCGATGGCCTCGTCGAAGGAGTTGGTGTGCAGCGACTGCGTGCCGCCGAGCACCGCCGCCAGCCCCTGGACGGCGACCCGGACCAGGTTCACCTCGGGCTGCTGGGCCGTCAGCTGGACGCCGGCGGTCTGCGTGTGGAAGCGCAGCATCAGCGACCTGGGGTTCTTCGCGCCGAACTCCTCCTTCATCACCCGCGCCCAGATCCGGCGGGCGGCGCGGAACTTCGCGACCTCCTCGAGGAGCGTCGTGCGGGCCACGAAGAAAAAGGACAGGCGCGGTGCGAAGTCGTCCACGTCCATGCCGGCGGAGACCGCCGTGCGGACGTACGCGATGCCGTCGGCCAGCGTGAAGGCGATCTCCTGCGCGGGCGACGCGCCCGCCTCCGCCATGTGGTAGCCGGAGATCGAGATGGTGTTCCACTTCGGGATCTCGGCCCGGCAGTACCGGAAGACGTCGGCGGTCAGCCGGAGCGAGGGCGTCGGCGGGAAGATGTACGTCCCGCGGGCGATGTACTCCTTCAGCACGTCGTTCTGGATCGTGCCGGTGAGCCGGTCGGCGGGGACGCCCTGCTCCTCGCCGACCAGCTGGTACATCAGCAGCAGCAGCGCGGCGGGGGCGTTGATCGTCATCGACGTCGAGACCCGGTCCAGCGGGATCCCGTCGAACAGCACCCGCATGTCCTCGACCGAGTCGATCGCCACCCCGACCTTGCCGACCTCGCCGTGCGCGATCGGGGCGTCGGAGTCGTGGCCCATCTGGGTGGGCAGGTCGAAGGCGACGGACAGGCCCGTCGTGCCGTGGGCGATCAGCTGCCGGTAGCGCGCGTTGGACTCGACGGCCGTGCCGAACCCGGCGTACTGGCGCATCGTCCAGGGGCGGCCCGTGTACATCGACGGGTAGACGCCCCGGGTGAAGGGGTACGCGCCCGGCTCGCCCAGCCGCTCCGAGGGGTCCCATCCGGCCAGGTCCTGCGGGCCGTACACCGGCTCGATGGGCAGTCCGGACTCCGACTCACGCGCCATGGGTGCAGGCCTCCCGCCGGGCGGTCGCGGCGGCGGCCGCCCCTGGTCTTCGACTGAGTACTCGTCAGTCTGCCGGGCGGTGCGCGACTCGTCATCCGGACGGCGGGGAGGAGGGGGAGGCGTATGGGGCGCGAGCGGGACCGGGGGAACGTGTCCCGCCCGCGCCGAGCGCACGAGCCGAAGGTACGGGGGGAACCCCCGGCTCTGTGCTGGGGCCGATGACCAGTCGGCTCACTCGGTACTGCGTACCGGCCCCGGAAAACGTCACACCCGCCGCGAACGAATTTTTCGCGGCTGGAAAACCGCAGGTCAGCCGTGGTGTCCGGGACCGCCGCCGGATACGCCGCCGGTACCGCGCCCCTGCCCCCGGCCGTGCCCCGCGCCGTCCCCGTCCCCGTGGCCGCTGCCGCGGCCCTGTCCCCGGCCGTGCCCGTGGCCGTGCCGGCGGCCGTCCCGGCCCGCGTCCTCGTCGTCGGAGCCGCCACGGCCGCCCGGGTCGTCGGGACCCTTCTGCCCGGCCGCGTCACCGCCACCGCCCCGGCCGCCGCGGCCCGACTGCCCCTTGCCGGCGTCCCGCCCGGCCGAGCCGCTCCCGGCGCGGGAGCCGTCGAGCAGGGCGGCGCAGTACGCCTGGATGCGCTGCGCGCCGCCCGCGAGCTTCTCCAGGCGTCGGCGGCGCTCCCGGTCGAGGGCCTTGCCGGCGCCGAGTTCACGGCAGGAGGAGGTCGCGCCGGACGGCCCGCCGCCCCGGGCCTTCGGGGCGCCCGAGGCGTCGCCGCCCGCGTTCTTGCCCGCCGCGCCGCGGCCCGCGGCGCTCGCGCCGGGCCCCGGCGCGGCCGCCTCGCCGTCGCCGGCCGGCACGGTCGGGGGGGGGGAGCCGAGCGGACCGCCGTCGTAGGGCGCGGGCGCGGGGACCGCCGTCACGGGCC
>NZ_JBEPBI010000131.1:0-22506 GCF_040299045.1 Streptomyces sp. NPDC001027 | reverse complement strand
CCGGGCTGCGGGCGCGGCGGTGCGGTCGGCCTCGGTCTCGTCGCCGGATCCGGCGGGGCGGCGGCGACGGCGGCGGCGCGAACCGGCCTGCTCCTCCACCGGCTCCTGAACCTCTTCGCGCTCCTCCGCCTCCGGCTCATCGGCGCCGGCCTCCGCGGCCGCGGCCTCGGCGGCCGCCCGTTGCGGGGTCTGGAACTGCGGCTCGGCGAACACGGGCGCCTGGAACACGGCGACCGCCGGCCGCGCGGGGCGACTCGGCGCGTCGGACTCCGCGCGCTCCTGGGCGGGCGCGGTGAAGCCGCCCGCGGCCCGGCGGACCACGCGTCGACGGCCACGACGGGAACCGGCGTCCTCGTCGGCGGCGGACTCCTCGTCCACAGCGGTCTCGGGCGCCGTCGCCCTGGCCGCAGCGGCGCGGGACGGCTCGACCGGCTCAGCGACCGGCTCGGAGGCCTTCACGGCCTCGGCGACCGCGGGGACCTCGGCCTCGGCGGGCGCGGCGACGCGGCGGGTCGCGCGGCGGCGGGCGCGGGGCGCGGACTCGGCGGGCTCCTCGGCGACGACGGCGGGCGTCTCGGTCTGCGGAGCGATCGCGGGCGTCTCGGCCTCGGCGGCGACGGCGGGCGTCTCGGCTTCCGGGGCTGCGGCGGGGGCGGTCGCCCGGCGCGTGGCCCGACGGCGGGTACGGGGGGCGGCCTCGGCGGGCGCCTCGGGCGCGGGCTCCGGCTCGGGCTCCGCGAGGGCCTTCTCTGAGGCCGGCTCGACGGCGGGCTCGACGATCTCGGCGGCGGCCTCCTCGGCCGGCGCGGACACGCGGCGCGTGGCCCGGCGGCGCGCACGGCGAGGCGCGGCGTCCTCAGCGGGGGCCTCTTCGGCCTCGGCCACGGCCTGCTCGGCGGGGGCTTCCTCCGCCGCGGCCACGGGCACGACGGTCTCGGCGGCCTCGACGGCGGCCGGCGCACCGGCGGGCGCGGAGGCGCGGCGGGTGGCCCGGCGGCGCGCACGGGGCGCCGCCTCGGGCTCCGGCGCCGCGGCGTCCGCGGAGATCTCCTCCTGCGGGACGGTCACGTCCTGGAGGTCCTCCTCCGCCAGCTGCTCGGCGGACTCCACTGCCGGTATGGCCGGCGCGGTGATCTCGGCCGGGGCGTCGGCGGCGGCGACCGGCGGACCCGCCGGTCGGGAAGCGGCACGGCGCCGACGACGCGGCGGCAGTGTGTCGCTGGGGGTGTTCGCATCGGAGTCCGGAACGGACTCTGTGGATTCGGTTGGCTCGAGCATGCGGGCGTTTCTCCCGTCAGGCTCCCGGGCGCCGCGCCTGGTCCGGCGGCGATCACGAAGGATCGGCCGCCGTTGACGTCCGCGGCTCGCGCGATGCGCGGTGCCGCCGTCCGGGGCGCGGGCGCCGCACGGGAGCTCTCTGTGTCCTGTCTCGCCGGTTCCGTACGCCTCATGCGCACGGCCTGGCGAAAGTCTTCTGGTCGGTTCGCCGCCCGACCCAGGTGGCTCCCGAGTCGAGGGCGGCGCTACGGCGTACGTTCCTTCGCGGAACCTTCCCTACGCGGGCGCCTTCGCGGCGGCAGCGGATCCGGCCGTTGTGGGGGCCTGAACTGCCTCGCGGTCGGGCGCGAGCGGGTCGGTCACCGTGCCGGTCTGCGCATCGAACAGCCCCTGCGCCAGCCTGGTCACCGCTGCGGGGACCGGCGGCGCCAGGTCGGCCACGGCGCGAAGACCGGACAGGACGTCGTCGGGTCGTACGGCAGGCGTCACGTGCCGAACAACCAGCCGCAGTATCGCACAGGGCTGGTCGGTCGGCCTATCAGCGGGTTCACTGTGCGTTTCCAGCCGGGCGACCGCGGCACGGGCGTCGAAGGTGCGGACGCCGTTCTTGGTCATGCGCTGGACCTCTACGGCTTCGGCCTCGTTGAAGGCGTCCACCGCCCGGTCGGCGTCGGCCGGGTCCACGCCGTCCAGCCGCAGCTCCCACACGGAGGCCGTCAGCCGGTCGGCGAGCCCCGAGGTCCGGGCCTCGACCGCGTCGACGACGTCGAGCCCGGCGGGCAGCGACTCGTCGAGGAGGACTCTCAGTTTCTCCGGGTCACGCGCCGCGGTGAGCGCGATCTCCAGATACTCCGCCTCACTGCCCGTGCCGGTGGGTGCGGCATTGGCGTACGACACCTTCGGGTGCGGCGTGAACCCCGCCGAGTACGCCATCGGCACCTCGGCACGGCGCAACGCGCGCTCGAAGGCGCGCTGGAAGTCACGGTGGCTGGTGAACCGGAGGCGGCCGCGCTTGGTGTAGCGCAGTCGGATGCGCTGCACCGCGGGTGCGGGCGGCGGGCCTTCGGGCTGTCGCTTGCCCAGTGTCGTTCAGTCCTTCGTGAGAGCGGTCGTACTGCTACCAAGAGTACGTGCCTCGCCCGTCGATGGTTCCCGCCGGCCGATCCCCGCCGGCCGCCGCGGTTGACCGAAGAGCAGCCGCCGCACGTCGGCGCGGGCCTGCCGTGCCGTCTCGCGGGCGGCGGCCAGGGCCTGCCGGGCGGTCCGGCCCACACTGCGCGCGGCACGGCCGGCAGGCCGCAGCACGGCGTCGCGGACGACGTGCCCGACCGGGGTGAGGACGGTCCGGTACGCCCAGCGCACCGGCTCGACGAAGATCCACCGCAAGAGGGTCCCGAGGAACCGTCCGACCGTCAGCGACAGGCGTCCGGCGATCCGCCAGGCATGCCCGAGCGCGTCCCCCACCTCCCGGGCGACGACCGCGAGGAAGCGGCCGACGGGGGCGAGCACCCAGCGCCACAGGGCGACCGCGGGCAGCACGACCAGGATCCGGGCGGTCCAGTACAGGACCGCCCAGACCCCGCTGACCAGCAGCGCCAGAAGGCGGCCCACCCCGAGCGCGCACCAGGCGAGGGCCCGGCCGACCGGCGCGAGGACCCACGTGTGGAGCCACCGGGCGGGGACGACGACGAGGTACCGCAGCAGCCAGGCGACCGCCGTGCACGAGCCGACCCCGACGACGGAGAGGACGGCGGCGAGCCCCCTGGCCAGCCACCCGAGCGCGTGCCCCACCGGCGTCAGCACGCGCGCGTACACCCACCCGAGCCCGGTCCCGGCCGCCCGCGCCAGCCACGCGAAGCCCTGCCCGAGAGGCGTCAGGACGTACCCGTACAGCCAGAGCGCCGGTACGACGAGCAGCACACGCCCGAGCCAGACGAGCGCCCTGCCCACGGGGGCCAGGACGTACCGCCACAGCCCGATCAGCGGCAGAACGAACAGCGCCTTCCCCAGCCAGAGCAGGGCCCGTCCGAACGGCCGCAGCACGGTGTCCCGCAGGAGCCGTCCCGCGACGACGAGGAGGTCCCACGCCATCCGCACGGGCACGACCAGCACGAGCACGACGATCCGCACGGGCAGCCGGATCGCGACGACCAGACAGCCCTCGGCAGCCCGGTCGCCCGACGAGGACGGCGGCGCGGGCGGTTCGGCGAGCGGTTCGGCGGTCCGTTTCTGCAGGTCCATGTGGACGTAGACGCCACAACGGGCTCGGTGGATGCGCCGACGCGAGCACGCCGACCCGAACGGCCGCACGCCTAGCGCTTGCGGTCCCGTGCCGCCTTTCCGGCCCGGGCCGCCCTCGGACGGCGTACCGGGGCGGCCGGCCCCGGCCCGTCCTCGACGTGGGGAAGGGAGAGCTCTCGGTTGCTCTCGACCTGCCGGCGGACGGCGTGGGGCAGGTCCGGCATCGCCAGCAGCGCGTCGCAGGCCCGGACGGCGGCCGTGTGGTCGCCGACTCCGTAGGCGCAGACGGAGAACTCGAAGAGCAGTCCCCACCGGTACACCCAGGACCTGGTGAAGAGCAGATCGTCCGGCTCGTGACGGCCCACGACCGCGCCCAGCAGGGAGAACGCCGTGTGGTAGCGGCTTCGCAGGCGCAGTCGCGAGGCCAGTTCGTAGACGGCCTCGAGCCGGGCCGGGCGGGACTCCCAGGCGCGGGAGAAGGCGTCCATCGCCCCGGGCCAGTCGTCGGTGCGCTCCGCCCGCAGGATCCCTGCTTCCAGGAGCGAGCAGTACACCTCCTCCCCCCAGCCGCCCAGCGCGGCCCGCCGCTCGTACAGCGCGATCGCCTCGTCCGCGTGCCCCAGATCGCGTTCGGTGTTGGCGAGGTAGAAGACCGTGCGCGGGTTGGCGGGGTCGCGCTCGAACTCGGCGCGCAGCAGCCGCGCGTCGCGTTCGGAGCTGCCGCTGCGGCAGCCGCCGTCCGCGTGGTCCTCGATGACGAGCGCGTCCAGGTTCTCCTGCCGGTCGGGGCCGTCGGTGCAGGGGTACTCGTGGGTGACGCCCTCGTACCGCCAGGACCGGTCGCCCCGCATGAGGTGCTTGAAGCGGTGCTGGGAGCCGGGGGTGTCGTAGCGCAGCATGTACGAGTCCGCCGTCAGCCGCGGCAGCGGGGCGTCCTGCCGCAGGACGTGGTCGGCGTCGAGCGTGAGCAGGTAGTCGGCCTTGCCGAGGGCGTGGCGGATGTTCCGTGTCCGGTTGTGCCCGAAGTCGACCCAGGGCTCGTCGTGGAGCTCCCCCGGAATGCCGTCGAGCACCTCCCGGATCACGTCCCGCGTCCCGTCTGTCGAACCGGTGTCGGAGATCACCCAGTAGTCGACGAGGGGGCGGACGGACTCCAGGCAGCGGCCGATCACCTGCGACTCGTCCTTGACGATCATGCACAGGCACAGGGTCTGGTGTTTCACGGGCGTCAAGGTGGCACAGGGCCCGCGCCCGGCCGCCCGTCCCACGCGAGCCGTACTCCGTCGGAACGCGGCGATTGGTCCGATACGCCGACGCGCACCACACCGCCGGGACGGGGGCACGCGGCGCCGCCGGGACGGAGGCACGCTGCGCCGCCGCCGGTCGCCCGTCCCGACGACGAGCGAAGGGACCCTCGACGCCGTCGAAGGTCCCTGTCCCGTCTCGGCCCGTCGAGGGCCCCGTGACGTCTCCGCCGTCGCAGCCGGCTCAGCCGGCCGGCGCGGTCTGCTTGACCTCGAGCGGCAGCAGCTTCCTGCCCGTCGGACCGATCTGAATATGCGTGTCCATCGCCGGGCAGACGCCGCAGTCGAAGCAAGGGGTCCAGCGGCAGTCCTCGACCTCGGTCTCGTCGAGGGCGTCCTGCCAGTCCTCCCAGAGCCAGTCCTTGTCGAGGCCCGAGTCCAGGTGGTCCCAGGGCAGGACCTCCTCGTACGTCTTCTCGCGGGTCGTGTACCAGTCGACGTCCACGCCGAAGGCGGGCAGCGTCTTGTCGGCGCAGCTCATCCAGCGGTCGTAGGAGAAGTGCTCTCGCCAGCCGTCGAAGCGGCCGCCGTCCTCGTAGACGGCCCGGATGACCGCGCCGACGCGGCGGTCGCCGCGCGAGAGCAGGCCCTCGACGATGCCGGGCTTGCCGTCGTGGTAGCGGAAGCCGATGGAGCGGCCGTACTTCTTGTCGCCGCGGATCTTGTCCCTGAGCTTCTGCAGGCGCGCGTCCGTCTCCTCGGCGGAGAGCTGGGGGGCCCACTGGAAGGGGGTGTGCGGCTTGGGCACGAACCCGCCGATGGAGACCGTGCAGCGGATGTCGTTCTGGCCGGAGACCTTGCGGCCCTCGGCGATCACGTTCATCGCCATGTCGGCGATCTGCAGGACGTCCTCGTCCGTCTCCGTGGGCAGGCCGCACATGAAGTACAGCTTCACCTGACGCCAGCCGTTGCCGTACGCGGTGGAGACGGTGCGGATCAGGTCCTCCTCGGAGACCATCTTGTTGATGACCTTGCGCATGCGCTCCGAGCCGCCCTCGGGGGCGAACGTCAGGCCGGAGCGACGGCCGTTGCGCGTCAGCTCGTTCGCCAGGTCGACGTTGAAGGCGTCCACGCGGGTGGAGGGGAGGGACAGGCCGATCTTGTCCTCCTCGTAGCGGTCCGCGAGTCCCTTGGCGACCTCGCCGATCTCGCTGTGGTCGGCGCTCGACAGCGAGAGCAGGCCGACCTCCTCGAAGCCGGTGGCCTTCAGACCCTTCTCCACCATCTCGCCGATGCCCGTGATGGACCGCTCGCGCACCGGGCGGGTGATCATGCCGGCCTGGCAGAAACGGCAGCCGCGGGTGCAGCCGCGGAAGATCTCGACCGACATGCGCTCGTGGACCGTCTCGGCGAGGGGGACGAGGGGCTGCTTGGGGTAGGGCCACTCGTCCAGGTCCATGACCGTGTGCTTCGACACGCGCCACGGGACGCCCGACCGGTTGGGGACCACGCGGGCGATACGGCCGTCCGGCAGGTATTCGACGTCGTAGAACCGCGGGATGTACACCGCGCCCGTCTTCGCGAGGCGGAAGAGGACCTCTTCACGGCCGCCGGGGCGGCCTTCGGCCTTCCACTCGCGGATGATCTTCGTCATGTCGAGCACGGCCTGCTCGCCGTCGCCGATGACCGCCGCGTCGATGAAGTCGGCGATCGGCTCGGGGTTGAAGGCCGCGTGGCCGCCCGCGAGGACGATCGGGTCGTCGATCGTGCGGTCCCTCGACTCCAGCGGGATGCCCGCCAGGTCGAGCGCCGTCAGCATGTTGGTGTAGCCCAGCTCCGTGGAGAAGGACAGGCCGAAGACGTCGAACGCCTTCACCGGACGGTGGCTGTCCACGGTGAACTGCGGGACGGCCTGCTCCCGCATCAGCGCCTCCAGGTCCGGCCACACGCTGTAGGTGCGCTCGGCGAGGACGCCCTCCTGCTCGTTCAGCACCTCGTAGAGGATCATGACGCCCTGGTTGGGCAGGCCGACCTCGTACGCGTCCGGGTACATCAGCGCCCAGCGGACGTCGCAGGACTCCCAGGGCTTGACCGTGGAGTTGAGCTCGCCGCCCACGTACTGGATCGGCTTCTGCACATGCGGGAGCAGTGCTTCGAGCTGCGGGAAGACCGACTCGACAGACATCGCGGGGGCACCTTCGTGAGCGGACCGGGGGTCCCCCCGAGCGGAGGCTGGGGGGTGACCATCTAGCCTAACCCGGCCAACGACCTCCCCACCCCCGAGACAACCGCCGCGGTCCACCGCGGTCCGCGGCTAGACCTCCGCCGCGTCGCGGATCTCCTCCCAGGCAGCCGGCAGCTCCTCCTCCACCAGCTCGGCCCGCCGCTCCTCGCGTCCGTACAGCAGCCCGTACGTGAACGCGCTCTCCCCCGCCGCGTGCGCCACGGCGGACAGCTCGCGCAGGGCCTGCCGGGCCATGACGCTGTCCTGGTGCTCGCCGAGCAGGCTCTGCAGCGACTTCATGGACTTGGCCAGCGCCTTGGCCCGGTCGCCGATCGCCGGGGTCGCCGTCTCCGCCGCGTACCGGGTCCGCTTGGCCTTCTTGCGCGCCTCGTGCAGGCCCTCGTCTCGGTCGTGGCCCGACGGCTCCGCCATGGCCCGCTCGACGAGGTCGGACACCTTCCCGAGGTCCTTGCGCACGGCCTTGGCGAGCACCTTGGCCGGCTTGCCCTCAGCCGCCTTCCGCAGCGGCGGGTCGGCGACGAACGCGTCGAGGGCGTCCAGCAGGGCCAGGTAGCGCGCCGAGTCGAGGACGCCCAGCAGCCGGCCGCGGGAGCCGTGGTGCTGGGCCTTGGCCCAGGTCTGCAGCCGCTCGGCGACCGGGCCGGAGACGAGCGTGTGCGGCACGTCCTCGAGACCTGCTCCGAGGCGCTCGGCCAGCACCTCCTGGTCGCGGCCCACGCCCAGCTCGCCGGCCAGCCACTTCAGCTCGACGCCGATCGGGTCGGTGACGCCCCGGTCGAGGACCTTGCGGAACGAGCGGAAGGTGCTGCGCAGGCGGCGGGTGGCGACGCGCATGTCGTGCACCGCGTCCTCGGCCTCCTGGCGGACGGCCGGATCGAGCGCGAGGATCGCGTCCCGCTGCGCCCGGACGTACGCCAGGACATGGTCGCCCGCGGTCACGGGCTCCCGGTCCGAGGCCTTGCGCCCCGCCCCTGCCGCCTCGGCCGCATCCTTGCCCTTCCCTACCGCCGGCTTCCCCTTGGCCTGGCCCTTCGCCTTGGCCCGCTTCTTGCGGGGCGCCGTCTCCGCCAGGGCCCGCGCCAGCTTCGACGCCGACTGCGAGGGCCGCACGCCCGCCTTGCGCAGCCTCTTGTCCAGCTTGTCGAGCAGGGCGGGATCGCCGCCGTCGGCGAGCTCCACCTCGATCTCGGTCCACTGGGCCCTGCCCTCGCCGCCGAACAGCCGGTCCGCCCGGACGGCGTCCACGCTGGCCTCGGCGAGCAGCCGGCCCTCGGCGTCGAGGAGAAGGCGGACGTCGCGCTCCGAGCGCAGTCGCACCACGGGCACCAGCTGTCCCTCGCGCACACGGGAGCGGACCAGTCCGGCGAGCTCGTCGGGCACGGCGTCGGAGAGCGGGGCCCTGATCTCGTCGCGGACGCCTGCGGCGACGGGGAGTTTCAGGTGCCAGCCCGCGTCGGAGCCTCCGGTGCGACGGCGCAGGGTGATGGAGGCCGCTGCCAGTCGCAGGTCGGACGTGTCGTAGTAGGTCGCGTCCAGCTCGGCGACGCCTTGGTCGAGGACGGACGCGACCCCGGCCGCACCGGTGAGGTCAGGCAGTCCGCTGTCATCGGATTCGTACTTGCGCTCGATCTCGCGTTTCGTCTCCGCCATGAATCGAATCTAGTCGCAGTCGGGCCCGTACGGCAGTGCGTACGGGCCCGGATGCCGACCCAACTCGGGTGAACCGCAAGGTCTCCGCGCGTTCACGCGGACATCGGCCGCTGCACCCGGATGGACTGCAGCAGTCCCACGGCCACCCAGACGGCGAACATCGACGTGCCTCCGTAGGAGACGAAGGGCAGCGGCAGACCCGTCACGGGCATGATCCCCAGGGTCATCCCGATGTTCTCGAAGGACTGGAAGGCGAACCAGGCCACGATGCCCGCGGCGACGATCGTGCCGTACAGCTCCGTGGTCTCACGCGCTATGCGGCACGCGCGCCAGAGGACCACCCCGAGCAGGACGATGATCAGGCCCGCGCCCAGGAAGCCCAGCTCCTCCCCCGCGACGGTGAAGACGAAGTCCGTCTGCTGCTCCGGGACGAACTGGCCCGTCGTCTGCGAGCCGTGGAACAGACCGGCGCCGGAGAGACCTCCGGAGCCGATCGCGATGCGGGCCTGGTTGGTGTTGTAGCCGACGCCCGCCGGGTCGAGGCTGGGGTTGGCGAAGGCGGCGAACCGGGCGATCTGGTACTCGTCCAGGATGTGCAGCTGCCACACCGCGACGGCGCCCGCCGCGCCCGCGCCGAGCAGTCCGAAGACCCAACGGTTGGACGCCCCGGAGGCCAGCAGCACCCCCAGCACGATCATCACCATGACCATGACGGACCCGAGGTCGGGCATCAGCATCACGATCAGCATGGGGACGGCCGCGAGTCCGAGGGACTGGAGCACCGTGCGGTGGTCGGGGTAGAGCTTGTCGCCCGCGTCGACCCTGGCCGCGAGCAGCATGGCCATGCCCAGGATGATCGTGATCTTCACGAACTCCGAGGGCTGGAGCGAGAAGCCGCCGCCGATGACGATCCAGGAGTGCGCGCCGTTGACCGTGGAGCCCAGCGGGGTCAGCACGGCCAGGATCCCGAGGAGCGAGAGCCCGTAGAGGACCGGTACCGCGTTGCGCAGGGAGCGGTGGCCGAGCCAGACCGTGCCGATCATCAGGCAGAGCCCGATGCCGGTGTTCATGAGGTGCCGGATGAGGAAGTAGTACGGGTCGCCCTGGTTGATCTCGGTGCGGTTGCGGGTCGCCGAGTAGACCAGGAGCGAGCCGATCAGGGACAGGGCGATCGCCGACGTCAGAATCGGCCAGTCCAGCCGCCGGGCCAGCGAGTCACGGGCGAAGATCCTGGTCCAGCCGGCCCGCTCGGGCCCGTATCCGGAGACGGAGAATCCGTTCGCGCCGCTCATGTGCACATCCTCCGGCTTCCCCTCCTGCGCCGCCGTCTGCGGGTGTCGCGGTTGGGGTCGGTGTTCTGCGGGACGGTGGCCGCGGTCTGCGTCTCGTCCGGCTTCGGAGCGGTCTGCTGGCTGGCGCGCTGCTCCTTGGCCGGGTCCTTGGAGACCTTCGGGGACTTGATCGTGCCGTCCGCCTGGACCTTCGGCAGAGCGACCTGCGGGGTGGGCAGCAGGGCGTTCTTCTTGTCGATCTTGCCGTCGTCCGAGACGCCGTACATCGCGTTGTAGATGTGCCGCACGGCCTCACCGGAGGCGCCCGAACCGGTACCGGCCTGGGCGATCGTCATGACGACCGTGTAGTCCTTGCTGTACGTGGCGAGCCAGGACGTCGTCTGCTTGCCGTAGACCTCCGCGGTACCGGTCTTGGCGTGCAGCGGGATCTCCTTCTGCGGCCAGCCGCCGAACTTCCAGGCGGCGGTACCGCGGGTGACCACGCCCTCCAGCGCTGCGTCCATGCCCTTGAGGGTGGCCTTGTCGACCGGCAGCCGGCCCTTGGGCCTGGGCTTGATCTCGTGGACGGTCTTGCCGTCGGCGCTGACGATGGCCTTGCCGATGGTCGGGCTGTACATCGTGCCGCCGTTGGCGAGCGCCCCGTAGATCACGGCCTCCTGGACCGGGGTGACGAGGGTGTCGCCCTGGCCGATGGAGTAGTTGATCGAGTCGCCCTCGCGCATCTTGTTGCCCTCGAGGCAGTTCTCGTACGCGATCATCTCGACGTAGGTGCCGCCCTTTTTGCCGTACTTGCACCAGGAGTCCTTGTTGGCCTTCCAGTAGGACTCCTTCCACTGACGGTCCGGGACCCGGCCGGTCACCTCGTTGGGCAGGTCGACGCCCGTCTCCTTGCCGAGGCCGAACTGGTGGGCCGCCTTGTAGAAGTAGTCCTTGGGCTCACCCTTCTTCGGGTTGATGCCGCCGTCCTTCTTCCACTCCCGGTCGGCGAGGCCGTAGAAGACCGTGTCGCACGAGACCTCGAGGGCCCGGCCGAGCGAGATGGGGCCGAAGCTCTCCCCCTCGAAGTTCTTGAAGACCTGGCCGCCCACCGAGTACGAGCTGGTGCACGGGTAGCCGCCGTCCCACTCGTAGCCCGCCTCGACCGCGGCGGCCGTGGAGACCACCTTGAACGTGGAGCCGGGCGCCGACTGACCCTGTATGGCCCGGTTGATCAGCGGGTAGTCGGAGTTCTTGCCGGTGAGCTTCTTGTAGTCCTTGGCGGAGATGCCGCCGACCCAGACATTGGGGTCGTAGGCCGGGGCGGACGCCATGGCGACCACCCGGCCGGTCCTGGCCTCCATCACCACGACGGCCCCGGAGTCGGCCTTGTAGTTCTCCCCGGTGATCTTGTCGAAGGACTGGCGGGCCACCTTCATCGCGTTGTTCAGCTCGTACTCGGCGACCCGCTGGACGCGGGCGTCGATGCTGGTGACGAGGTTCGCGCCGGGCTGTGCCTCGTCGGCCTCGGCCTCGCCGATGACACGGCCGAGGTTGTCGACCTCGTAGCGGGTGACGCCGGCCTTGCCGCGCAGCTGCCGGTCGTACTGGCGCTCCAGACCGGAGCGGCCGACCTGGTCGGAACGCAGATAGGGCGAGTCGCTGTCCTGGGCCTCGGTGATCTCGTCGTCGGTGACCGGCGAGAGATAGCCGAGCACCTGGGCGGTGTTGGCGTTGCCGGGGGCCGCGTAACGACGCACGGCCTCGGGCTCGGCGGTGATGCCGGGGAAGTCCTCGGCGCGCTCACGGATCTGGAGCGCCTGCTTGGCGGTCGCCTCGTCGGTGATGGGGATCGGCTGGTAAGGCGAGCCGTTCCAGCAGGGCTGGGGGGTCTGGGCGTCGCACAGCCGGACCTTCTGCTCGACCTCCTCCGGCTTCAAGCCGAGGACGCCCGCGAGCTTGGCCAGGACCGCCTTGCCGTCGTCCTTCTGCTTCAGCAGGTCGGTGCGGGAGGCGGAGACCACCAGCCGTGTCTCGTTGTCCGCGAGGGGCACCCCGCGGGCGTCCAGGATGGAGCCGCGCACGGCGGGCTCGACGACCTGCTGGACGTGGTTGCCGGAGGCCTCCTTGGCGTACGCCGCGCCCTCCCGGATCTGGAGGTACCACAGGCGGCCGCCGAGGGTGCCGAGCAGGGAGAGGACGAGGATCTGGATCACGACGAGCCGGATCTGGACCCGTGGGGTCCGACCGGTCTCGGGGATGTTGGTCACTGCGGCTGCTCCCCCTCTCGGTGCGCGAACGTGTGTGCGCGGACGAATGATGAACGATCAGCCTGTGAGGCCGCGTTCCGCCTGGCCTTGCCCCGTTCGGGTGATTCCTGCACGGACGCGCTCCGCGCGCGGGCGCCGGCGCTCACAGCCGCTTGACCCCCTTGATGCGACCCGCCCGGGTCGCCCGTGACTTGGCCGCCTTCAACTTGAGCCCGCCGCGCTGCCCGCCGATCCGCAGGCCCGTCCCGGAGGAGAGCCAGCCGGAGGAGATGTCGGGGCTCTTCGCTGCGGAGTTGGTCTCCGCCAGCGGGTCGTTGTCGGCGCGCCGGGCGAGGAACATGATCGCGGGAACGACGAACGGGGCGAGCAGCAGGTCGTACAGCGCCGCCGTGAACAGCAGCCCGGTCAGGCCGACGTGGCGGGCGGCGGTGTCGCCGACGAGGGCGCCGACCCCGGCGTACAGCAGGGTGGAGCCGATGGCGGCGCCGACCACGACGACCATCGGACCGGTGGCCGACTTGATCTGCCCGGTCTCGGGCTTGACGAGCCCGGCGAGGTAGCCGATCACGCACAGCACGAGGGCGTAGCGGCCGGCGGCGTGGTCCGCAGGGGGCGCCAGGTCGGCGAGCAGGCCGGCGCCGAAGCCGATGAGCGCGCCGCCGACATGGCCGTACACCATGGCGAGGCCGAGGACGGTGAGCAGGAGCAGGTCGGGGACGGCTCCCGGAAGGTGGAGCCGGGCGAGGACGCTCACCTGGATCACCAGGGCGACCACGACCAGCGGAACGGAGAGCAGGATCCGGTTGACGCGCATGGGGGTTGTCAGCTCCTACTGCTGCTGGCCGTCTTCGGGTGCGTTCGCGCTCGGCGTGACCGTGACGGTCACCGTCGGCGTGGGGACCGGTTTGGGCTTCGAGGGGAGCACGGTGTCGCGCGGATCCTTCTTCGGGGCCTCGACGACGACGCCCACGATGTCGAGCTTGGTGAAGCTGACGTACGGCGTGACGTAGAGGGTGCGGGTGAGGTCGCCGCCGGAGGGGTCGACACGGGAGACGATGCCGACCGGGACGCCGGGCACGAAGGGCTTGTCGGCCTGCGAGCCGAAGGTGACCAGCCGGTCGCCCTTCTTCACGTCGGCCTTGCCGTTGAGGAGTTCGACGCGCAGCGGCCGGTCGCCCTGCCCGGAGGCGAAGCCGAGCTCGTCGGACGCCTCCATTCGGGTGCCGACGGTGAAGTCGGGGTCGTTGGCCAGGAGGACGGTCGCGGTGTTCGGGCCGACGGTGGTGACGCGTCCGACCAGCCCGTCCCCGTTGAGGACCGTCATGTCGCGCTTGACGCCGTCCTGTGCGCCGATGTCGATGGTGATGGTCCAGGAGAAGCCCTGGGCCGCTCCTATCGCGATGACCTCCGCGCCCTTGATGCCGTACTGGCCGGCGCCGGCGATCTTCAGCGTCTTGTCGAGCTGCGCCAGCCGGCTGCGGTTGCGGTCGTCGCTGCCGAGCTTCGCCTTGAGAGCCGCGTTCTCCTGCTCCAGATCGGTGAGCCGGTCATGGCGCTCGCCGGAGTCGCGGACGGCGGACACGGCGTTGCCGACGGGGTCCACCGCCGACGCCACGCCGTTCTCGATCGGGCCGAAGGCCGCGGCCGCGGCCTGCCGGGCGCCGTCGACCGGGGAGTCCTCCCCGCCGCGGATGTCCACCGTGATCAGCGCGAACGCGATGGCGATCAGCAGCACCAGGAGCAGCCGGCTCTCTCGTGTGTCCCTCACGTGCGGCGGCCGTGCCCTTCCTCGAGAGAAAAACCAAGAACAGGAATCAGGAATCAGGAAGCGGGTGTCGGGTTCCGGGAAACGACATCGGTAATTCGGGTAGCCCCGGGCCAGGATGGCCAAGGGCGCTTTGTGGGAGCTTATGCCTCTGGATCAACGATCCGCCGCACGAGAGGAGATCATCCCGTACGGCGGAATCGAAGCGTTACGTCATCTGCGCGGCGCGGCGTCCAGCACCTGCTGGAGCGCCTCGAACTCCTCGACGCACTTGCCGGAGCCGAGCGCCACGCTGTCCAGCGGGTCCTCCGCGATGTGGATGGGCATGCCGGTCTCCCGGCGCAGCCGCTCGTCCAGGCCGCGCAGCAGCGCTCCGCCGCCGGTCAGAACGATTCCGCGGTCCATGATGTCGCCGGACAGCTCCGGCGGACACTTGTCGAGCGTGGTCTTCACCGCGTCGACGATCGCGTTGACCGGTTCCTCGATCGCCTTGCGCACCTCGGCGGCCGAGATGACGACGGTCTTGGGCAGCCCGGAGACGAGGTCGCGGCCACGGATTTCGGTGTGCTGGTCGTCGTCGAGGTCGTAGGCAGATCCGATCGTGATCTTGATCTGTTCGGCGGTCCGCTCACCGAGGAGGAGGCTGTACTCCTTCTTGATGTGCTGGATGATCGCGTTGTCCAGTTCATCGCCCGCGACGCGGATGGACTGGGCGGTGACGATGCCGCCGAGCGAGATGACCGCGACCTCCGTGGTGCCGCCGCCGATGTCCACCACCATGTTGCCCGTGGCCTCGTGGACCGGCAGGCCGGAGCCGATGGCCGCGGCCATGGGCTCCTCGATGATGTGCACCTGGCGCGCGCCGGCCTGGGTCGACGCCTCGATGACGGCACGACGCTCGACGCCCGTGATGCCCGAGGGCACGCAGACGACGACCCGCGGCCGAGCCAGATACCGCCGCTTGTGGATCTTCAGGATGAAGTAGCGGAGCATCCGCTCGGTGATCTCGAAGTCGGCGATCACGCCGTCCTTCAGCGGGCGCACGGCAACGATGTTGCCGGGCGTGCGCCCGATCATCTTCTTCGCTTCGGCGCCGACCGCGAGAATGCCACCGGTGTTGGTGTTGATCGCGACGACGGACGGCTCGTTGAGTACGATCCCGCGACCCCTGACGTACACCAGCGTGTTGGCGGTCCCGAGGTCGACAGCCATGTCACGGCCGATGAACGACATTGAGTTCCCCATCAGGATTCGACTGGCCTTCCATGAGCTTTGAGGGCTTTTCAGGTCGGCGAGGTGGGTGCTGTGACGTGAAGGCTTCCATCGTAAACGCGCCTGCACGGACACTGCGGAGCGGTCTCCGCCATTGTTTGCAGATGCTGTGAGGGTTCGCTTCCGGAGACGGGCGTTCGGGGGCTCAGGTTCCCTCGATCGCCCGCTCGGCCGCCGCGAAAGGCCCCCGGATCAGGCGCGACCGGGGAAGAAGATCTTCACCTCGCGCTCGGCGGACTCCTCGGAGTCGGAGGCGTGGATCAGGTTCTCGCGGACGATCACACCGTAGTCGCCGCGGATGGAGCCGGGCGCGGCGGCGATCGGGTCGGTCGGGCCGGCCAGCGCGCGCACGCCCTCGATGACCCGCTCGCCCTCGACGATCAGCGCGACGACCGGGCCGGAGGCCATGAACTGCACCAGCGGCTCGTAGAAAGGCTTGCCCTTGTGCTCGCCGTAGTGCTGCTCCAGCGTGTCCTGGTCCAGGGTGCGCAGCTCCAGCGCCGTGATCCGCCAGCCGGCCTTGCGCTCGATACGGCTGATGATCTCGCCGGTCAGGCCACGACGGACGGCGTCGGGCTTGAGCAGGACGAGGGTGCGCTGGCTCACGAGGTGACTCCTTCTACTACCGGTGTGCGATGCCGATGCTCGGGCGCCTGACGGCGGCGCCGGCGTGTGCGGTGGGATGAGGTTACAGGGCGTGTCCCGGCGTTTGTCACACAGCGTCAGCAGGGCCCGGGGAGGGGCCGGCCGCCTGCGCCGCGAAGCGGGCCTTCGCCTCGTCGACCTTTCTGCCGTAGTGCACCGACGCCCACCACAGGGCCCCGAAGAGCACTCCCATGAAGAACATGATCGGGACGAAGAACCCGGACGCGACGAGAGCGATCTGCAGCGCCCAGCCGAGGGCGATGCCGCCGGGCCGGGTGACCACGCCGCACAGCAGCACGCTGAGGAGCATGGCGATGCCGCAGACCGTCCACACCGTGGACGTGGACAGGTCGGCGTCCTTCATGGCGACCAGGCCGGCGAAGCCGATGACGAAGAACTCGCCGATCAGGGTCGAGGAACAGAGCGTGCGCATGGTGGTCCTCAGCCCTTCCCGAGGAGCAGTCGGGCCTCGCCGACGGTGATGACGGAACCGGTGACGAGCACGCCGCCGCCGGCGAACTCGCCCTCCTCCTCGGCGAGCGTGATCGCCGCCTCGAGGGCGTCCGGCAGCCGGGGCTCGACCTGGACGCGGTCGTCGCCGAACACCTCGACGGCGATCGCGGCGAGCTCGTCGGCGTCCATCGCGCGATGGCTCGTGTTCTGGGTGATCACGACCTCGGCGAAGATCGGCTCGAAGGCCTCCAGCAGCCCCCGGACGTTCTTGTCCGCGCTGGCCCCGACCACGCCGATCAGCCGGGAGAAGTCGAAGGCCTCGCCGACGGCCTCGGCGGTGGCGCGGGCGCCGGCCGGATTGTGCGCGGCGTCCAGGACGACGGTCGGGGAGCGCCGGACGACCTCGAGGCGGCCCGGCGAGGAGACCGCCGCGAACGCCTTGCGAACGGTGTCGACGTCGAGCGGCTCGGGCCGCTGGGAGCCGACGCCGAAGAACGCCTCGACGGCGGCGAGCGCGACGGCCGCGTTGTGCGCCTGGTAGGGGCCGTGCAGCGGCAGGTACACCTCGGGGTACTCGCCGCCCAGGCCGCGCAGGGTCACGAGCTGCCCGCCGACGGCGACCTGACGGGAGACGACCCCGAACTCCAGCCCTTCCCTGGCGACCGTGGCGTCGACCTCGACGGCCTTCCTCAGCAGCACCTGCGCCGCGTCGACGGGCTGCTGGGCGAGGATGACCGTGGCGTCCTGCTTGATGATCCCGCCCTTCTCCGCGGCGATCGCCCCGGGCGTCTCGCCGAGCCGGTCGGTGTGGTCGAGATCGATCGGCGTGACGACGGCCACGTCGCCGTCGATCACGTTCGTGGCGTCCCACGAGCCGCCCATGCCGACCTCCACCACGGCAACGTCGACGGGCGCGTCGGCGAAGGCGGCGTAGGCCATGCCGGTCAGCACCTCGAAGAACGACAGCCGGTACTCCTGCATGCCGTCGACCATCTCGACGTACGCCTTGACGTCGTCGTACGTCTCGATGAACCGCTCGGCGGACAGGGGGGCGCCGTCCAGGCTGATCCGCTCGGTGATCGACTGGACGTGGGGGCTCGTGTAGCGGCCGGTGCGCAGTTCGAAGGCGCCGAGCAGCGCCTCGATCATGCGGGCGGTCGACGTCTTGCCGTTCGTCCCCGTGATGTGGATCGAGGGGTACGAGCGCTGCGGCTCCCCCAGCACGTCCATCAGCGCGGCGATGCGGGCGACGGAGGGCTCCAGCTTGGTCTCGCCCCAGCGGGTGGCCAGCTCGGCCTCGACCTCGCGCAGGGCCTTGTCGACCTCCGGGTCCGCGGGGCGCGCGGGCGTGTCGGACTGCGGTGCGCCGCCCTGGGTGCGCAGGGTGCGGCTGCCGGCCTCGATGACCGCGAGGTCGGGGTCGCGGTCGGTCTCCTCGGCGATGATCTCGTCGAAGGGATCGAGGGGGTCGAAGGGGGCGGGCAGGTCGTCTGGGTTGCCGTTCGGGGGGAGCTCGCTCACGGGGCCAGTCTACGGACGGGCGGTGACAGACGTGGGCGGAGGTGGGCGAAGGCCCCCGGAACCGTATCGCTCCCGGGGGCCTTCGTCCGTGGCGGTGTCCTAGGCCTGCGGCAGACGCTCCAGCTGGGCCTGGATGCGGGCGATGTCCTCGTCCGCCTTGGCGAGGCGGGTGCGGATCTTGTCGACCACGTTGTCCGGGGCCTTCGCCAGGAACGCCTCGTTGCCGAGCTTGGCGACCGCCTGGGCCTTCTCCTTCTCGGCTGCCGCCAGGTCCTTGGCGAGCCGCTTGCGCTCCGCGGCCACGTCGATCGTGCCGGACAGGTCCAGCGCGACCGTGGCGCCCGCGACGGGCAGGGTCGCCGTGGCGGAGAAGCTCTCCCCCTCGGGCTGCAGGCGCAGCAGCTGCCGGATGGCGGGCTCGTGGGAGGCCAGCGCCGTGCCGTCGAGCGTCAGGCGGGCGGGGACCCGCTGGCCCGGCTGGAGACCCTGGTCGGCACGGAAGCGGCGGACCTCGGTGATGACCGACTGGAGGCTCTCGATCTCCCGCTCCGCGCCGGCGTCGCGGAAGCCCGAGTCGGTCGGCCACTCGGCGACGACGACGGACTCGCCGCCGGTCAGCGTCGTCCAGAGGGTCTCCGTCACGAACGGGACGATCGGGTGCAGCAGCTTCAGCGTGACGTCGAGGACCTCGCCGAGGACGCGGCCGGAGACCTTCGCCGGTTCCCCGCCGGCCATGAACGTCGTCTTGGACAGCTCGACGTACCAGTCGAAGACCTCGTCCCAGGCGAAGTGGAACAGCGCGTCCGAGAGCTTCGCGAACTGGTAGTCCTCGTAGAGCGCGTCGGCTTCGGCGACCACGGAGTTGAGACGGGAGAGGATCCAGCGGTCGGCCGCGGACATCTGCGAGACGTCCGGCAGCGGGCCGTCGACCGTGGCGCCGTTCATCAGCGCGAAGCGCGTGGCGTTCCAGATCTTGTTGGCGAAGTTGCGCGAGCCCTGGACCCAGTCCTCGCCGATCGGGACGTCGACGCCGGGGTTGGCGCCGCGCGCGAGGGTGAACCGGAGCGCGTCGGAGCCGTACTTGTCCATCCAGTCCAGCGGGTTGACCGCGTTGCCGAAGGACTTCGACATCTTCTTGCCGAACTGGTCGCGGACCATTCCGTGCAGGGCGATGGTGTGGAACGGAGGCGTGCCGTCCATCGCGTAGAGGCCGAACATCATCATCCGGGCGACCCAGAAGAAGAGGATGTCGTAGCCGGTGACCAGGACGGAGTTCGGGTAGAACTTCGCGAGCGACTCGGTCTGTTCGGGCCAGCCGAGCGTCGAGAACGGCCACAGTCCTGAGGAGAACCAGGTGTCGAGGACGTCGGTGTCCTGCCGCCAGCCCTCGCCGGTGGGCGCCTCGTCGTCAGGACCGACGCAGACGACCTCGCCGTTCGGCCCGTACCAGACCGGGATGCGGTGGCCCCACCACAACTGCCGCGAGATGCACCAGTCGTGGAGGTTGTCGACCCAGTCGAAGTAGCGCTTCTCCATCTCCTGCGGGTGGATCTTGACGCGGCCGTCGCGGACGGCGTCGCCGGCGGCCTTCGCCAGCGGCCCGACCTTGACCCACCACTGCATGGACAGGCGCGGTTCGATGGTGGTCTTGCAGCGGGAGCAGTGGCCGACGGAGTGGACGTACGGGCGCTTCTCCGCGACGATGCGGCCCTCGGCGCGCAGCGCGGCGACGATGGCGGAGCGGGCCTCGAGCCGGTCCAGGCCCTGGAAGGGGCCGTGAGCCGTGATGACTGCGTGCTCGTCCATGACGGTGAGCGACGGCAGGTCGTGGCGCTGGCCGATCTCGAAGTCGTTCGGGTCGTGCGCCGGGGTCACCTTGACGGCGCCGGTGCCGAACTCGGGGTCGACGTGGGTGTCGGCGACGACCGGGATGGAACGGTCCGTCAGCGGCAGCCGGATCAGCTTGCCGATGAGGTGCTGGTAGCGCTCGTCGTCGGGGTGGACGGCGACGGCGGTGTCGCCGAGCATCGTCTCCGCGCGCGTGGTGGCGACGACGATCGTGTCGTCGCCCTCGCCGTACTTCATGGAGACGAGCTCGCCGTCGTCGTCCTGGTACTCGACCTCGATGTCCGAGATCGCCGTCAGACAGCGCGGACACCAGTTGATGATGCGCTCGGCGCGGTAGATCAGCTCGTCGTCGTAGAGCCGCTTGAAGATGGTCTGGACGGCCTGGGACAGGCCCTCGTCCATGGTGAAGCGCTCACGGGACCACGCGACGCCGTCGCCGAGGCGGCGCATCTGGCCGCTGATCTGACCGCCGGACTCGCCCTTCCACTGCCAGACGCGCTCGACGAACGCCTCACGGCCGAGGTCGTGGCGGGACTTGCCCTCCTTGCCCAGTTCACGCTCGACGACGTTCTGGGTGGCGATGCCGGCGTGGTCCATGCCGGGCTGCCAGAGCGTTTCGAAGCCCTGCATGCGCTTGCGGCGGGTGAGAGCGTCGATGAGCGTGTGCTCGAAGGCGTGCCCGAGGTGCAGGCTGCCCGTGACGTTCGGCGGGGGGATGACGATGGTGTACGGAGGCTTCTCGCTCTTGGCGTCCGCCTCGAAGTAGCCCCGCTCTACCCAGCGCTCGTACAGCGGCCCCTCTACGTCGGCCGGCGCGTACTGGGTCGGCAGTTCGGTGTGGGGCGCTGATGGCTGCTGCTGAGCGTTCTCGGTCACGGGCCCAGTTTAGGGGTGTCACGGGGCCGTCCCGAAACGTGTTTGCCGTGTAACGGTGGGGCCCCCGCCGCGGTGCAGGCATCACCTTTGAGCCAGGATGTGAAAATCACATAAGTATCTGGAGGGGAACCCAGGAATGAGTCACAACCAGCCGGGCCCGTACGGCGGGCAGCCCCAGCAGCCCGGACCGTACGGACAGCCCGGTCCGTACGGCCAACCGCCGCAGGCGCCCCAGCCCGGCTACGGCTACCCCCAGCAGCCGCCCGTCCCGCAGCCCGGCTACGGGTACCCGGCCCAGCCCCCGCAGGGCGTTCCTCCGCAGAACCCGCCCTACGGCCAGCAGCCGGCGTACGGCCAGCCCCCGACCCCGCCCTACGGACAGCAGCCTCCCTACGGCCAGCCGCCCTACGGCGTCCCGCAGCCCCCGCCCCCGAGCGGCGGCGGCAAGAAGGCGGGGCTGATCATCGGCGCGGTGGCGGTCGTGGCGGCGATCGGCGTGGGCGCCTACTTCGTGATCGGCGGAGGCGGCGGCGCCGGCGGCCTGAAGGACGACGGCCCGCACAAGCTGGACACCCCGGCGACGGCGCTCACCGACTACAAGCGGGTCGGCAAGGGCGGCGAGAGCACCGATCCGGACACCGCCAAGTACCTGACGGCCAGCGGCGTCAAGGACGGCAAGGCCGTCATCGGGCAGTGGTCGACGGCCGACTTCGGCAACTACGACCCGCAGAACCCCGACCCCGCCGACCTGCCCGACCAGGCCGAGCTCCTGACGGCCAAGGGGTTCACGATGCTGGGCGGCTACGGCAAGATCGCGAACCCCGAGTCGTCGCTCGACACCTACTTCGCCGTCATCCAGAAGGAACTGCAGAGCAGCAACTCCACCGGCTCGTCGAGCAGCACCCAGGGCAAGACCGAGCTGATCGGTCAGCCCGAGAAGGCCGACATCGACGGCGCGGTCATGAAGTGCCAGTCGCTGAAGAGCACCAACTCGCTGACCAAGAAGGAGTCGACGGACTGGTTCTGCGTCTGGGCCGACTACAGCACGATCGCCATGGTGTCCCCGGGCGACAACACCAAGAGCATCACCAAGGACGCGGCGATCGACATCACCACGAAGCTGCGCGACCAGGTCCGCGTCAAGGCCTGAAACCCCGGAGCAGCGCTCCGACGACGCGAGGGGCCCCGGTCGGTCGACCGGGGCCCCTCGCGTCGTACGAGTGGGATCAGGCGGTCTTCTGCTCGCCCGGGCCTCGGCCGCCGCGGGCGTCCCGCGGGATCAGCGTCGGGTTGACGTTGGAGAGGACGACGTCCGCGGTGATGACCACGCGGGCCACGTCCTTGCGGGACGGGACCTCGTACATGACCGCCTGGAGGACCTCCTCCATGATGGCGCGCAGGCCGCGGGCGCCGGTCTGACGCAGGATGGCCTGGTCGGCGATGGCCTCCAGCGCCTCGCGCTCGAAGTCCAGCTCCACGCCGTCGAGTTCGAAGAGCCGCTGGTACTGCTTCACCAGGGCGTTGCGCGGCTCGATCAGGATCTGCAGGAGCGCCTCACGGTCCAGGTTGTGGACCGAGGTGATCACGGGCAGCCGGCCGATGAACTCCGGGATCATGCCGAACTTGACCAGGTCCTCGGGCATGACGGCCTCGAACTGGTCCTTGGACTCCAGCTCGCGCTTGGAGCGGATCGTCGCGCCGAACCCGATGCCCTTGGCGCCGGCCCGGGTCTCGATGATCTTCTCCAGGCCGGAGAACGCGCCGCCCACGATGAACAGCACGTTCGTGGTGTCGATCTGGATGAACTCCTGGTGCGGGTGCTTGCGGCCGCCCTGCGGCGGCACCGAGGCGGTGGTGCCCTCCAGGATCTTCAACAGGGCCTGCTGCACGCCCTCGCCCGACACGTCGCGCGTGATGGAGGGGTTTTCAC
>NZ_JBEPBI010000130.1:3660-22522 GCF_040299045.1 Streptomyces sp. NPDC001027 | reverse complement strand
TCGTGGACGATCACGTCCAGGCCGGCCCTGGCGCAGATCTCGGCGATGCCCGCGCCCATCAGTCCGCACCCGACGACGCCGACCCGCCGGATGTCCGTCACGCCGCACCTCTTTCCCGCGAGGGAGGATCGGTCAGGTGGTGAGCCCAGGGACGCAACTGCCGGTCCGCGCCGTGCAGCAGAGTCCCGACGTCGTCGGTGTCGCGGGCGCCGCCGAAGACGTAGTGGTCCGGGCGGGCGAGCACGGCTGCGCACGACCGCTGTCGCATCCAGTCGTCGAGGACCGGTTCTGACTCCCGGTACTCGTCCGGCCGGGCCGGCGTGCCTGCCGTGGTCATGCGGACCAGCCGCAGCGGAAAACCTCCGGCCGCCCGATGGGCGCAGAGCGCCCGCTCGGCCGCAGAGGCGTCTGCGTCGTGCCGGACCACCAGCCGGAAGGCGCTGCCGGTGAACGTGTCGAGCAGACCCGCCTGTCCTCGGACGTCCGTGACCCTGGGCTGCGGCAGCAGCTCACCCCTCGCGGGAGAGCCCGCGGGAGCGAGGAATCCTGCCTCGAGGCCCGGGATGAGGGACTGCCGGACGATTCCCTCGGGTCGTGCCGCCAGTTCGCCGAGCAGTGCGGCGTCGCGTGCCGCGGCGACGGCGTCGTCCCGTTCGCAGATGATCCTGCCGAGCTCCTTGGCCGCCAGCGTCACCTGCCGCACATGCGGTTCCCGTTCCCGCTGGTAGGTGTCCAGCAGCGACTCCTCTGCGACGCCCCGCAGGCGGAGCGCCAGCTTCCACAGCAGGTTGGAGGCGTCGCGGATGCCCTGACACATGCCCTGGGCGAGGAAGGGCGGGGTCATGTGGGCGGCGTCGCCCAGGAAGAACAGCCGTCCGGCGCGCCACTGCCGCAGGACGAGCGCGTGGAAGCGGTAACTGGACGCGCGCCACAGGTCGTAGTCCCCCGCGTCGAGCCAGCGGGAGAGCAGCCCCCGTACGAACTCCTCCCGGGACGCCTCCGCCGGGTCCTCCCCCGGGTTGATCATGAACTCCCAGCGGCGCAGGTTGCCGGGGCCCACGACGAACGTGCTGGGGCGTGCGGTCTCGCAGTACTGGACGTTGGTGCGGGGAAGGTCCTGACCCGCGCCGGAGTGCAGCAGGACGTCCACGACCAGCCAGGGTTCGTCGAACTCCAGGTCGCGCATGTCCAGGCCCAGCGCGGTCCGCAGAGGACTGGCGCCGCCGTCACAGGCCAGGACGTACCGTGCCCGCAGGGTCCTGCGCCTCCCCGAGAGATCGGTCGTCCCGACGCGGGCGCCGCCGTCGTCGAACTGTACGTCCGTCGCCTCCGTGCCGAGGAGTGTCTCGACCCCCGCGCACTGCTCCAGGCGCTGTCGCAGCGCGCCTTCCAACCGTGGCTGGAGGAAGACGTAGTTGGGCGCCCAGCCGAGCGGATGGGGCGGCGGTGCGGCGCCGATGCGTCTGATGACCCGCCCGTCGGCGTTGTGGTACTCGGAGGGCCGGTAGGGCATCACGTGCGGCGCGATCGCGTCGGCCAGGCCGAGGCCCGCGAAGACCCGCATGGCCTCCTGGTCGAAGCCGATGGCACGCGGGCGTGGCTCGACCTGCGTCGCCCGGTCGACCGCGATGACACGAAGCCCCAGGTCATGGGCGAGGTTGGCGGCCGTGGCGCCCACCGGTCCGAGGCCCACGACCACCACATCGGCGTCGAACGTGTCGGTCACCGGAAGGCCGCCTGTCCGGTCAGCGCCTGCCCGATCATCAGCGTGTGCATCTCGACGGTGCCCTCGTAGGTGAGGATCGACTCCAGGTTGTTGGCGTGCCTCATCACCGGATACTCCAGCGAGATGCCGTTGGCGCCCAGCACGGTCCGCGCGCTGCGGCAGATCTCCAGCGCCGCACGGGTGTTGTTGAGCTTGCCGTGGCTGACCTGCTCGGGGCGCAGGCCCCGGTCGTCCTTGGTGCGGCCCAGGTGGAAGGCGAGCAGCGTGCCCTTCGCCAACTCCAGGGACATGTCGGTGAGTTTGGCCTGCGTCAGCTGGAAGGAGCTGATCGGGCGGCCGAACTGGACGCGGTCGCCCGCGTAGGCCAACGCGGCCCGGAAGGCCGACCGGGCGGCGCCCATCGCGCCCCACGCGATGCCGTAGCGAGCCTCGTTGAGGCAGGACAGGGGACCGCGCAGGCCGCGGACCCCCGGCAGGACGGCCGTCGACGGCAATCGAACGGAATCCAGGACGAGTTCACTCGTCGCCGAGGCCCGCAGTGACATCTTGTGCTTGATGGCGGGGGCCGAGAAGCCGGGGGTGTCGGTCGGCACGACGAAGCCGCGGACGCCGTCGTCGGTGCGGGCCCAGACGATCGCCACGTCCGCGACCGAGCCGTTGGTGATCCACATCTTGCGCCCGTCGAGGACCCAGTCTCCCCCACTCTCACGGCGGGCGGCGGTGCGCATGCTGCCCGGATCGGAGCCGGAGTCCGGCTCGGTGAGGCCGAAGCAGCCGATGGCGGTGCCGGCGGCCAGCCTGGGCAGCCACTCCTCCTTCTGTTCTTCCGAGCCGAAGGCGTGGAGCGCGAACATGGCCAGCGAGCCCTGGACCGAGACCAGGGAGCGCAGCCCCGAGTCGGTGGCCTCCAGTTCCAGACAGGCCAGGCCGTAGTCGACGGCGCTCATCCCCGCGCAGCCGTAGCCCTCCAGGTGCATTCCGAGCAGGCCGAGTGCGCCGAGTTCCTTCGTCAGACCGCGGATGTCCTCGATGGCGCCCTGCTCGAACCACTCGGTGATGTGCGGCTCCACGCGCCGGTCGCAGAAGGTGCGGACCGTGTCGCGGACGGCGCGCTCGTCGGGGGTGAGCAGGGTGTCGAGTTCGAGGAGGTCGAGGGGGTCGGCCGGGCGCGGGGTGTGCTGAGCGTGCATCAGGTGTCTCCAGAAGCAGGGAGGTGATGAGAAGGGGAGGCCGCCGGTCAGGGGAGGGACCGGCGGCCTCCGGCTCGGTCGGTCACGCGGAGAGCGTCGGGCTGATGACGAAGTTGCTGAAGCCGCCGTTGCGTCGTGCTATGCCGCCGATGGCCTCGTTGACCCGTTCCAGCGGGAAGACCTGGTGCTCCAGCGGACCGAGGTCGAGAAGGCCTGCGCCCGCCATGTCGGCCATGACCTGGCCCTCGCCGGCGGTGAACCAGGCCGAGCCGACCAGCCGCAACTGCTGGTCCATCATCCGGTGGACGTCGACGGGCAGGTCCCCGGCGACCGCGCCGATGTTCACCGCGATGCCGCCGCGTGCCAGCGCCCGCATGCCGGCCAGGAACGTCTCGTGCGGCGCGCCGGGACCCAGCGCGTCGATGTAGACGTCGGCGCCGTGGCCGTCGGTCTCGGCGCGGATCCAGTCGTCCAGCGGGCCGTCCTGCAGCGAGTGCAGGCGCAGGCGTCCGTCGGCGAGCTTGCCGACCTGGTCGAGCAGGCCCTTGTCGCGGCCGGTGCCGTAGACGTGGGTCAGGCCGAGGGCGGGCGCGAGGAGGGCCGCGCCGATGCCGAGGGTGCCGCTGATGCCGTTGACGAGGACGGTCCTGCCCGGCCCGGCACCGGCCTTGCGGAGCGCGGAGTACATGGTGCCGAGGTAGCCGAAGCGGGCGGCCGCCTCGAAGGACAGCGTGTCCGGCAGTTTCACCAGGGAGTACGCCGGAGCCACCATGTACTCGGCCAGGCCGCCCTGGTAGCGGTCCAGCAGGTCGATCGCTGTCGGTGAGAAGCCGAAGTATCCGGCGAACGCGTAACTGGCGCAGTTGATGGAGTCGTTGTCGCGGCATGACCGGCACGAGCCGCAGGAGCGGCCCGGGTTGACGTACACCCGGTCGCCCGGCTTGAACGCCTGGACGCCCGCGCCGACGGACTCCACCACTCCCGCCGGGTCGAGACCGAAGATCGCCGGCAGGGTCGGCAGGGGGCTGTCCGGGAACCAGGTGGTCCACATGTTCAGGATGTTGGCGAGGTTCGGGACGATGTTGACGGCGTGCACGGCCACGCGGACGTCGCCGGGGCCGGGTTCGGGAACGGGCAGTTCCTCGATCCTCATCGGCTCGCCGACCTTGTGCATCCGCGCGGCTCGCATGGTCGCACTCATGGCGTCTCCTCGGGTACGGGAGGGAGAGACGGCGCCGACGGCACGGTCTCGGGGAGTTTTCGGAGGGTGGGTTCAGTCGTCCAGCAGCGTCGTCAGTCGCGCACGCTGCAGCTTTCCGGTGGCCCCGCGGGGCAGGGCCGGTACGACGCACAGCCGCCGGGGCCACTTGTGCCGGGCGAGCCGGCCGTCGAGATGGGCGCGCAGGTCGTCCAGGGTGGGTGTGCCCGAGTCGGTGACCAGGAAGGCCGTCACCAGTTCGCCCCAGACCGGGTCGGGCGCCCCGGAGACGGCGACCTCGACGACGCCGGGGAAGTCCGCGAGCGCGTTCTCCACCTCGGCGGGGTCGACGTTCTCGCCGCCGGTGATGACGATGTCCTTCAGCCGGCCGACGACCTCCAGCCGGCCGTACGCGTCGAACCGTCCCCGGTCCCCCGTGTGGAACCAGCCCTCGTCGTCGGTCACGGGCACCGTCCCGGCGGCGGTCCGGTACGCGGCGGCCACGGAGGGACCCCGCACCCAGATCTCGCCGGGCGCGCCCACCGGGGCGGGAGATCCGGCCGCGTCCACGATCGTCACTTCGGCCCCTGGGACGGGCGATCCGGTGGAACCGGCCGGGTCGTCGGGCGCGGAGTACGTCACTCCGGCCGCGGTCTCCGTGAGGCCGTAGGAGTCGACCACGCCGATCCCGCGGGCCCGGAACTGCTCGCGGGTGGCGGTCTGGGCCGGTGAGCCTCCGGACAGGATCCAGCGCAGGGTGTCCAGGTCGCCGCCGCGGAAACGGGGATGGCGGGCGAGCAGGGCGGACATGGCCGGTACGGCGAACGCGCACGTGACCCGATGATCGCGGACCAGGTCGATGAACAGGCCGGGCTCGAAGCGGGGGGCCAGGATCACCGTCCCGCGCCGCGCCCAGACGCACTGCGGGAGTCCGCCCAGTACGGCGACATGCGCCAGCGGGGTGGAGATCAGCGCCGTGTCGTTCTCCCCGAAGGGCATCCGGGCCAGGCCGCCGGCCATGCTCCAGTGCAGGTTGTCGTGGGTCAGCGCGACGCCCTTGGGCCGGCCCGAGGTGCCGGAGGTGAACGCGATGACGGCGGTGTCGGACCCGGCCGGAAGGTCGTGGAGGACGGCCTCGGGTCCCTCGTCCTCGGGATGCAGCTCATCCCAGGTCAGGCGCAGTCCGGTGCCTGCGGGGAACCCCTCGTCGGCGACCACCGCCGCCGGTCCGGTCTCCTCGCAGACCACGTCGAGTTCACCGCCGGTCACCTGCGGGTGCAGCGGTACGAGCACCGCGCCCATCCGGGTCACCGCGAACAGTGTGATCAGCGCCTCGGGGCGTGCGGCCCCCTGCATCACCACCCGGTCGCCCCTGCGCACCCCGGACTTGTCGAGCCGGGCGATCGTGCGCCGTACGGCGAGGTCGAGTTCGGTGTAGGTCCAGGTCCGGTCCTCGAAGACCAGTGCGGTCCGGGAACCGGCGTCGGCGGCGCCGCTGACGAGGTGGTCGCCGAATGTGCCGGTCATCCCCGCACCTCCGCGGTACGTCCGGCGCGGGCGAGGGCGCCGAGGGTGGTCCCTGCGAGGTCGGCGGCCGAGATCGGCGTCCGCCGCTCCAGCATCCGGCGGGCGGCAAGGTGCTCGGCGGGCCAGTTCAGCGTCTCGACGGCCACCAGCAGGTCGTCGCGGAAGGAGTACGCGACCAGCCGCTCCGCCGCGTCGCCCGGCGCCACTCGTACCTCGTCACCGCTCGAACGCAGCCCGGCGATCTGCAGCTTGACGTCCCCCTGATCGCTCCAGAACCACGGCAGGCTCCGGTACGGGCCGGCGGTATCGGCGGACCCGGCGATGCGGCGCGCGACCAGCGCGCCCTGGTCGACGGCGTTCTGCACCGACTCGAGCCGAACCGGCCCGTCCGCCTGTGGATGCGGATACCGGGCGCAGTCGCCGACGGCGGAGACACGGGGGTCGGTCACCGAGCGCAGTTGCTCGTCGACCAGCACCCCGTCGCGCACGGCCAGCCCGGCCCGCCGGGCGAGTTCGTCGCGGGGTACCGCGCCGATGCCGTACACGACGAGGTCGGCGGGCAGGACTTCGCGGTCGGTGACGACCCGCTCGACCCGTCCCGTGCCCTCCAGTGCCCGGACGGCCGTGCCGGTGAGGATCCGGACGCCGGCGCGTTCGTGCCGTTGCCGCAGCCACGGTTCGAGTTCGGCCGACACCGCTCGGCCCAGCAGCCGGTCGGCCAGTTCCACCACGGTCACGCGGACACCGTGGGCCAGAGCGGCCCGGGCCAGTTCGAGACCGATGAAGCCGCCGCCGACGACCACGACGTCACGGGCCTTCGTCAGCGCCCGGCCGATCGCCAGAGCCTCGTCGAGGGAGCGCAGGGCGTGCACGCCGGACAGCTCGGCGCCGGGGACGGGCAGCGGACGGTTCCGTGCGCCCGTGGCCAGCACCAGATGGTCGTAGGAGACCCGCGCGCCGGTCCCGGTGAGGACGGTGCGGTCGGCGAGTTCGAGGGAGATCGCCTCGTCCCCGAGCCGCAGGTCGATGTCACGGTCGCGGTAGAAGGACTCGGGAACCAGCTCGACCCGGAGGTCCTGGGGGTCGGTGTGGGCCTTCTTCGACAACGGCGGCCGCTGGTACGGCGGATGGGGCTCGGCGGCGATCACGGTGATCGGGGCCTCGTAACCGGAGGCGCGCAGTGTCGAGGCGACGCTGAACCCGGCCTGCCCGCCGCCCACGACCACCGCACCCGCCGCTGCGCTCGTCATACCTGCTCCTCGGGCACACCGACGACCAGTCCGTCGAGCGGGTCGGTGAGCTGGATCTGACAGCTGAGCCGGCTGGTGGGCCGGCGTTCCGCGGCGGTGAAGTCCAGCATCTCGTCCTCGACCTCGTTCGGCGGGCCGACCAGTTCGGACTGGACGGTGGCGACGTAGACGTGACAGGTGGCGCAGGAGGCGTTTCCCCCGCATTCGGCGACGATGCCCTGAACGCCGTTCGCGACCGCCGCCTGCATGAGCACGGTCCCGGACTCCGCGGTGACCTTGCGTTCGGTCCCGTCGGGCAACTGGAAGATGACGGTGGGCATGCGGTCCTCCCGATGGGGACGGCTCAGGGGGCTTGCCAGGTGACGTTCAGCGAGGTCAGCCCGCGGAACACCCAGCCGTCCAGACGGTCCGGGGTGTTGTCGGCGAGGCGGAGCCCCTTGAGGCGGCTGAAGACGAGGGGCCAGGCGATGGCGCTGACCTCGTGGCGCGCGACCCACGCGCCCATGCAGAAGTGCGGCCCGCCGCCGAAGGCGAGGTGCGGACGGTGCGGCCGGTCCGGGTCGAACTCGTCGGCCCGCTCGAAGACCGATGCGTCCCGGTTGCCGGAGGCGATGACGAGGGCCACGCGGCTGCCGGCCGGCAGCGTCACACCGGCGATCTCATGGTCCTGGGCGAGCTGACGCGGATACATGCCGATCGGCGAGATCCACCGCGCCGTCTCCTCGAAGACCCGCTTCCAGACCGCCGGGTCCTTGAGCACCCGTTCCAGCACCTCGGGTCGTCGCAGCAGCGCCCAGGCCCCGACGCCGAAGACGTCCCGCGGCTCGTTGACGCCTCCGCCGATGACGACCTTGACGTTGTTCTGGATCTCGGCCCGCGACACCGGGTCGGCGGCGTGGACCATGGAGGAGATCACCGAGCCGTCTGGAGTGTCCCTGACGGCGTCGACCGCCTCGGCCACCGCGTCCTCGATGGCCCGGGTCGCCCGCTCGGCGCGCTGCCAGATGTCGGGCTCGTCGGCGTAGTTGCCGTTGGCGGCCATCATCGCCCGTGACCAGTCGGCGATGTCATGGGCGCTCGCGGTGCGCAGGCCCAGGACCAGGGCCAGGTTGGCGGCGGCGAGCGGTTCGGCGAAGTCGGCGATCAGATCGGCCTCGCCGCGGCCCTCGAGCCGGTCGAGCAGTTCGTGCGCGGTGCGCTCGAAGGAGGCCGCCCACAGGTCGCGGACTCGGCGCGGGCGGGTGGGCGGCTCGGCGGCGGCCCGCAGGCGCCGGTGCACCGGGTCGTCCTCGCGGAGCATGTTGGGCCCGACGGTGCGCAGCAGCAGCGAGCCCTCCTCGCGGGAACTGAAGATCTCGGGCAGTTTCTCGGCGCGGACGATGTCCTCGTAACGGGTCAGCAGGTGGCGGCCGACCGAGGGGACCCAGGCCAGCGGCGCGGCGCGGCGCAGTTCGGCGTAGGCCGGGTAGGGGTCGCGGCGCAGCTCGGCGAGGTCGAGCTCGACGACGGGTGCGCCGGGCGCCGCCGTCGTCAGGACGCTCATGACGCCCCGCCCGCGCCGATCAGGACGAAGAAGAGGGTGGCGGGCTCGGCGCCGAGGTTGCGCCAGGCGTGCCGGGTGCCGTTCTGCACGACCAGGTCGCCGGGCTTCAGGACCGCGGTCTCATCGCCGTCGAGGTCGAGGACGATCTCGCCGCTGAGGACGACGCCGTAGTCGACGGTGGGTGTGGTGTGCATGCCCGGGTCGTCGATCTCGAACAGCTCGGCCAGGCCCGGCGTGGCCTCCAGCTGTTCGGCGCCGGCGGCCGCCGGGTCCCATGACGGGTCGGCGTACACGCTCGCCGGCGGGAAGGTGACGGTCAGCGCGACCGTCTCTCCGGGGGCCGGCACATAGGACTTCAGGGACTCCGTCGGGTCGGACGACGGGGTGGCGGGAGCCGTCGTGCTCCACACCAGGGAACGGGCGAAACCGGGGGTGTGGACATACCGGCGCGTGACGGGCGGCTCCCCGTCACTGACGATCACGGGCTTACCGCTGGAACCCACACCTGTGACGACACGACGGACCATGATTCTCTCCCTTGAGAAACCAGGAAATTGTTAGATGTCTGACGGTAAAAGGCCTGACGATTTTCGGGCGCCGACGCCCTGCTGTTTCGGGCACGGGGGTGGTCACTCCGCGGGCGGGGTCTCCTGGTTGACCAAGGTGCGCAGCAGGTGGACCAGTTCACTGAGCTGGTCGTCACGCAGCACCCCGGTCCACGCCCGCTCACGCAGGGTCTGCGCCTCGATAGCCTTGCGCAGCGTCTCCCGCCCGTCCTCGGTCAGCTCGACGAACAGCTGACGGCGGTCGGACTCGACACGCTCACGGCTGACCAGGCCCCGGCTCTCCAGGGTCGACAGGGCGCTGGAGATGCTGGCCCTGGTGGACCCGGAGAACCGGCCGATGTCCTGCTGGCCGAGCGGGCCGTAGACCCAGAGGGCGTTGAGGATCCTGAAGCCCGCCCAGGTCAGGCCGAGGGGCCGGTGGACGTGCTTCTCGAAGTCCTTGGTGAGCCGGGCCTCGAGCCGGGTGAGGTCGGTGACCATCTCGATCGCGTCGAGGTCGCGAGGGTCGGTCGTGCCGAGCTGACGGTGGTGATGGCGCAGCAGTTCCGAGAACTCCCGGGTCCGGCTCGCGCCGGCGATCTCCGTCTCACGTGCGGTGTCGGTCACGATCCGCCGCCCTTTCCTGTGTCCAGCCCGCCACGACCGGATTGACCATAGTGCCCACGCCGGTGACCTCGGTGCGCAGGACCTTGCCCTCGGTCAGGTACAGCCGTGGCGTGCGGCGGACGCCGCAGCCGGCCGGGGTCCCGGTGAAGATCAGGTCGCCGGGTTCGAACGTGACCCGCTTCGACAGCCAGGCGATCAGTTCGGGCACCGGGAAGATCAGGTCCGAGGTACGGCCTCGCTGCACCTCCAGGTCGTCGACCCAGCCCGCGACCTCGATGTCGTCCGGGTCCGCGAACTCGTCGAGGGTGACCAGGTAGGGGCCGATCGGGCTGAAGGTGTCGTACGACTTCGGCAGCGTGAACTGGTTGATCGGCTTGCGCCACTGCTCACGCCGGTCGCTGACGTCCTGTCCGGCGGTCACGCCCGCGACGTGGGACCATGCGTCGGCCTCGGAGATGTTCTTGCCGGTGCGCCCCATGACGACGACCAGCTCCGCCTCGTAGTCGACTCTGTCGTACTGCGGCTCGACCACGATCGCGTCATAGGGGCCGACCACGGACGAGGCGAACTTGGCGAACACCGACGGTTCGTCCGGGACCGGCAGATTCGATTCCTCAGCGTGCGCCCGGTAGTTGAGGGCGACCCCGATCGCCTTGTACGGCTTGGCCACCCGGCCCAGGTCACGGGGCTCGAAGGGCTTCCAATCCGCCTCCGCGGCCCGCTCGGCGAGCGCACGCAGCTCGTCATGGAGGGCGAGGTCGCAGAGCACCTCCAGGCGCGCCTCCACGGCTCCCTTGCTCGCGTCGGCGACGTCGAGGGCGCGGTCGCCCCGCACGACGACGGGTCGGCCGGCGAGGTTGGCGAGCTTCATGCGGGCACTTCCTTCAGGTCGGCGGGGCCGGGCAGGGGCAGGGCGAGCTCGCCCTCGGTCCGTACGCCGAGCGTGTTGATCACGGTGGCGACGGTCAGGTACTGGCCGACGGTGTAGAGGACGTCGATGACCTGTTCGGTGCTCAGGCAGGCGGTCAGCCGGTCCCACAGCCCGTCGTCGACGCCCTGGTGGTCGACGAGCGAGTCGGTGGCGGCCAGCAGGACCCGGTCCAGCTCGCCGAGGCCGTCCCGGGCGCCGGTGGCGGCGGAGAGGATCGTCTCGTCGGCGAGGCCCGCGCGGCGGGCGATCCGCACGTGCTGGTCCCACTCGTAGGCCGCCTGCGCTCGGGCGGCGATCCGCAGGATCATCAGCTCCCGCGAGGCGAGCGGCAGGGTGTTCTTGCCCAGGACGTGGTTGCTGAAGACGAGGTAGCGGCGCAGCGCGTCCTCGTGGTGGGCCAGGGTCGCCCAGATCGCGTAGATCCGGCCGTCCTGATCACGGTAGGGCGCCAGCGACGCCAGCGTCTTCTCCTGCAGATCCGCCTCGTCGACGGGAAGCAGGCGGGGCTTCTCCGGCATCGGAGTCCTCCTCGGCTCGATGACGGCAACGTATTAGCCAGAGCCTTGACCGTCAAGGGTCTAACAAATACGGTCTTCGCCATGACGATCCAGAGTCTTGGGTATGTGGGGATCGGCACGCCCGATCCGGCAGCGTGGGCGCAGTACGCCCGCGACGTGATCGGGCTCGCGGTCGAGAACGGCGAGCCCGACGACCCCGTGCGCCACCGGCTGCGGATGGACCAGCACCCGTTCCGCATGTGGCTCGCACAAGCCCCGGTGGGCGGTGTCACCGTCATCGGCTGGGAGGTCCGCGACACGGCCGCGGTCGACGAGATGACCGTGCGGCTGAAGGAGGCCGGCGTCGATGTGACGGCGGGCACCGAGGAGGAGTGCCGTGAGCGCCAAGTGACCCGGATGGTGCACTTCACCGGCCCGGCGAAGATCCGCACCGAGCTGTTCTGCGGGCGCCGGCTGGCTCCGAGCCAGTTCGTCTCGCCGCTCGGCGTCGACTTCGTGACCGGCGACCAGGGGCTCGGACACGTGGTGATGAAGACGCCGCACGTCCAGGAGGCGGTGGACTTCTACCGCGACGTCCTCGGCTTCCGCCTCAGTGACACCGCCGACTACCCCTGGGGCACCTTCTACTTCCTGGGCTGCAACCCCCGCCATCACAGCGTCGCCTTCGTCCGCTCGTACCGGAACGAGGGCACCCATCACATCCTGTGCGAGGTGACCACACCGGAGGAGGTCGGCCGCGCCCTGGACCGCACGCGCGAGCACGACGTCAAGCTCATGGCCACGCTCGGCAAGCACGCCAACGACGGAATGTTCTCCTTCTACATGACCTCGCCCGCCGGGTTCGGCATCGAGATCGGCGCGGGCGGCGTGCAGGTCGACGAGGCCACCTGGGTGAGCCGCACGTACACGGCCGACGTCTGGGGCCACCACCCGGTCCCGTGACGCGGCCGCAGTCCTTCTCCCCTCGACGAAAGCGGGCCGTATCCCATGCTTCTCGAAAGCCATCTGCAGGACACCTGGGTCGCACCGACGGCCCATGACCCGGCGGCGGTCGACGTCCGCGACGCCGTCACCGGCGAGACCGTCTGCCGCGTCTCCTCCCGGGGCCTCGACCTCGCCGGCGCCTTCGGCCATGCCCGCGACGTCGGCGGCCCCGCACTGCGCGCGCTCACCTTCCACCAGCGGGCCGACCTCCTTGAGGCACTCGCCGGCGCCGTCCGCGCCCGGCGCGAGGAGCTCTACGTCCTCTCCGCCCGCGCCGGAGCCACCCTGAACGACGCCCGCTACGACGTCGACGGCGGCATCCGCGTCCTGCGCGACTACGCCGCGCGCGCCCGCGTCGAACTCCCGGACGCCCCGTACCTCGTCGAAGGTCCCGCCGAACGCCTGGCCCGCGGCGAGGATTTCCTGGGCGTCCACCTCGTCACCCCGTCCCCCGGTCTGATGCTCCAGGTGAACGCCTTCAACTTCCCCGTCTGGGCGCCGTTGGAGAAGCTGGCCCAGGCCGTGCTGGCGGGCATGCCGAGCGTGGTGAAACCGGCCACCCCGACCGCGTACCTCACCGAACGCCTGGTGCGGATCATCACCGACTCCGGCGCTCTGCCGCCGGGGACCCTGCAACTGGTAGCCGGCTCGGTTCGCCCGGCGCTCGACCTGCTCGGTGAGCAGGACGTCCTCTCCTTCACCGGCTCCGCCGCCACCGCCGAGACCCTGCGCACCCACTCCAACCTGGTCGCCCGCTCCGTCCGTTTCAACGCCGAGGCCGACTCCGTCAACGCCGTCGTACTGGCCCCCGACGTCCCGCCGGCATCACCGCTGTTCGAGGCGTTCGTGCGGGAGGTCGTCACCGAGATGACGGTCAAGGCGGGCCAGAAGTGCACGGCCGTCCGCCGTGTCCTCGTACCCCAAAAGCACGAGCGCGCCGCGCTCGACGCGATCGCGTCCCAACTGGCCGAGGCGCCCATCGGCAACCCCGCCGCGGAGGGGGTGCGAATGGGCCCGGTCGTCAGTCTCGCCCAGCGCGAGGACGTACGGCGGGCGGTGCGGGCCATCGCGGCGTCCGGGCGCTTCGTCCACGGCGACCCGGACAAGGTGCGCGTGGTGGACGCCGACCCGGAGCGGGGCGCCTTCCTCGACACCCTGCTGATCTCCGCCGACCCGGACGCCTCCGCACCCCACGAGGTCGAGCCCTTCGGTCCCGCCGCCACCGTCCTCGCCTACCGCGACACCGCCCACGCCACCGCCCTGCTGGCCCGCGGCCGGGGCAGCCTCGCCGCCTCACTGGTCGGCGACGACGTCGCCTGGACGACCTCCTTCGCCCGGGACGCGGCTCCCTGGCACGGCCGACTGCACCTGCTCGACTCGACCAACATGACCCAGACCACCGGCCACGGATCGCCCCTGCCCGCACTCAGGCACGGCGGACCCGGACGGGCCGGCGGAGGATCGGAGTTGGCAGGCGTCAGGGGTGTGGTGGAACTGATGCAGCGCACCGGGGTGCAGGCGTCCCGGCGGATGATGGCCGCGTTCCGGGACCAGTAGTCCGCACCATGGCGGGGCCGCCTCGAGCCTGCGAAGCGCGACCACGGTGCTGTGAACCGCGCAGCTGAAAGCTGTCCGGCCGATCGTTGCCCGGTGCTCACCGTCGGCCGCGGCTGTCCGCGCGGTCCCCATGGCCTGCGCCCATGACCAGCGAGAAACACCTCTCGACCACGAGAGCAGGGGCCGTGCACGGACACGCGTGCGGCCCCTGCCGGCGAGGACGCCGAGCGGGGCCGCCTTCGAAGAGGCGCGGTACCGGTCACCTGCGTCGTCGCGGCACCGCATCGCTGCTCGCTCGGAAGGGCAGGCGGCCACGCGCCCTGCGGCCCGCGGAACCGCTACGGCCCACGGTCCGCGAGCTGGACCGGAAAGGCAGCCGACTTCCGTCGGATCGCCGGTGCCACGGTGACCGACCGAGCGCCGACCGCGAGCGTCGGCCCCGGCCGGTCTCGTTCACAGGAGACACGGGCCACTCGTTCAGGTCACAGAAGCGCCGTACGTCTCACCTGCTCAACCATCCCTCGTACGCTCGTCCATCACAGCAGCGACTCATCAACGGGGGCTCACATGGCCGACTGGAAACTCACCGGCGCCACCATCGGCGTACTCGTCCTCGCCGCAACCGGCTGCGGCCCCGACGACACCACCGGAAGGGGCACGACGCCCACCGCCAACGCTGAGAGGACGGCGTCCAGCGGCAGGAACGAAGCCGAGACGGCGGCCGTCCCCAACCTCGTCGGCATGGGCCTCCAGTCCGCCCAAGACACCTCCCAGGCCGCCGGCTTCTACGCCCTGAAGTCCCACGACGCGCTCGGCCGCGGACGTATGCAGGCCCTCGACCGGAACTGGAAAGTGTGCAGTCAGAACATCGCCGCGGGGAAGAGCGTGCCGACAGACACGAAGCTCGACTTCGGGGCCGTCAAGCTGGAGGAGACCTGCCCCGCGACGGACCAGAAGGCACCGGCCGAAGCAGGCGGGACGATGCCGGACTTCAAGGGCAAGTCCGTGAAGGCTGCCCGTGCGGCACTTGATTCGGGAACGTCCGTCACGGTGAAGGACGCCGGCGAAGACCGGTTCATCCTCGTCGAGTCCAACTGGCAGGTCTGCGGGCAGACTCCGGCCGCCGGGGTGAAGCTGTCCGGGCAGCCGGTGAGCTTCACCGCAGTCAAATTCGGCGAGAGCTGCCCCTGACAGCGCCGGACACGCAGGCACGCAGAACTGCTCGGCGTGCAGAGCCACTCGGCGATGTCTCACCCCTTCAGATGTGCGTCGGCGGCGGTGTCGCGGACTTCGCCGCCGCTGGAGCCGCAGGGGCGGTGCTGTGGTGGGACGTCATCGCGACGGCGGCGATCGCGGTCGCCGCCAGAATCGCGCCAGCGGCGGCCAGGGCCGTCTGCGCGGCCACGCGCGGCGCGTCGGCGCTCGCGAGGTAGATGCCGCCGGCGACTGCGACGCCGAGCGTGCCGCCGAGTTGCTGGACGGCGTTGAGGAGCCCCGCGGCGGAGCCGGTCTCCTGCGGTCCGACGCCACGCAGCGAGGTGGTGAAGAACGGTGGCGTGAACAGGCCGGTTCCCAGGCCTGCGACGGCCAGCGCGAACGGCAGAGCCGCGGGGTACGCGTCGGGGGCGCTTGCCTGATAGGCGAGGACGGACCCGGCCAGGCCGGCGGCGAGGGTGGCGATGCCGGCGTGCATGACGCGGGTTCCGTGGCGCGGCACCAGGTAGGCGCCTGCGGCCCATGACCCGGCGGCCAGTCCGGTCGACCACGGCAGCAGTGTCAGGCCCGCGGTGAGCGGGCCGCGATCGAGACCCAGTTCCAGGTGCAGCACCACGGTGATCATGACGGCGTTCATGACGGTGAAGAACAGCGCCGAGGTGGCCAGCGCCGCCGGAAAGGCGCGACCGCGCAGCAGCGCCGGTTCGATCAACGGGGTCCGACCCGGGCGGGCGGTGCGGCGCTGGTGGGCGACGAACAGCATGAGGACGGCGATGCCTGCTGCGGCGGTGGCCCAGGCCGCCGAGCCCGGGGTCCCGGTGGCCAGTGGACACACGGTCAAAGCAGTGCCGGCCGTCGCCAGCACGGTCCCGGTCGGGTCCAGGCGCGGTCGGGACGGGGCGCGGTCCTCACGCAGGCGCGGCGCGATCGCCAACACGGCGGCGGCGAGAGGAAGGTTGACCAGGAAGACCGCGCGCCACGACGACCCGAGCACGTCGGCGTTCGTCAGGACTGCGCCGAGCACCGGCCCCAGTACGGCGGACAAGCCCATGACCGGGCCGATGGCGCCGAGTGCCTTGGGCAGTTCGTCGCCGTCGAACATCGCGCGGATCAGCCCGAACGTCTGCGGGATGATCAGCGCGGCTGCGGCGCCCTGCAGCGCGCGCAGCCCGATCAGCGTCTCGGGGGTCGGGGCGAGTGCACACGCCAGCGAGGTGGCGGCGAACGCGGCGACGCCGATACGGAAGACACGGCGGCGGCCGGCGATGTCGCCCAGTCGGGCGCCGGTCAGCAACCCGAGGGCGAACGCGAGCGTGTAGGAGGCGCTGAACCACGGGATGCCGGCGCTCGCTCCGCCCAGTTCGGCGTGGATGACGGGGCCGGCGACCTGGACGATCGTCGCGTCGAGAAGGTTCATGGCCTCGGCGACCAGCACCGCCGCCAGGGCAAGCCACCGCCACCGGTACGCGGGCCCCGAGGCCGCGAGCTTCGACACCGCGGACTCCGGTACGGAGTCGGGTTGCGGTCGGGTCGCAGCGTCTGCCGAGGGGGCCGGCGCGGGGGGCGGGTCCACGTCCGGGCCGGGATGGCGCGGGTCGGCCGGTGTGTTGCGGTGCGTGGTGCGGGACATGCTCTCTCTCCCTGCGGTGTCCGGGACGACGGCCCGCCCCGGCGAGGCGGCCGGTGACCACCGTGTCGCGCCACCGGCCCGGGCTTCCTTTTCTCGACTGGACAGGGGTGATTACTTCCATCTGGGGCAGCTAATTTGATGGATATGCTCATCCTGGATGACCTCGATCGCTGCCTGATCCATGCCCTGCAGCTTGATGGGAGGGCGCCCTTCACGCTCGTCGCCGACGTACTCGGCTCCTCCACACAGACCGTGGCGCGCCGCTATCGCCGCCTGTACGCGCAGGCGGGACTGCGCGTGGTCGCGCTGCCCGCGCCGCGCAGCTCCGGCACGCACCAGTGGTTCGTGCGGCTGACGGCCGCGACGCGTACTGCGCACGACATCGCAGTCGCGCTGGCACGCCGTCCGGACACGTCGTGGGTGCGGCTGACCTCCGGCGGCACCGAAATCGTGGCGATCATCCACACCACGCCCGCGGGCCCGGACGCCCACGCGCTGCTGCTGCGCGACATCCCGCGCACCGCGGGGATCACCGCGGTCTCCGCGCACTACTTGCTGCACACCTACTTCGGAGGTCCGACCGCGTGGCGCGGCCGTGTCGAGGCGCTCGACCCCGCGCAGCAGGCGCGGCTGCGCGCCGAGAGCGGTACGGGCCTCGGTCCGGCGACCGCCCGCGCGCACGCCACCGCGGTGGCGGCCCAAGGCGAGCCGGCGGCGGGAGCCGGGCCGGAGGAGGGGGCGCCCGCGTACCTGCTCACCGACGCCGATCGCCGGCTGCTGGACGCGCTGCGCGACGACGCCCGCATCAGCTACGCCGACCTGGCCGCCGCCACCGGCTCGACCGCGTCCACGGTGGCTCGCAGGCTCGCCGAACTGCGAGCGCGCGGCGCGGTGTTCTTCGACGTGGACGTCGACCCGGCGCTGTTGGGCGTCACCGTCTCGGCGTTGCTGTGGATGCAGGTGGCGCCCGCACGACTGGACGAGGTCGCCACCGCGCTGGCCGGGCACGAGGAACTGGCGGTGGTCGCGGCGACGACCGGTCCGACGAACCTGGTCGCACACGCGCTGTGCCGGGACGCCGCGGAACTGCACCACTACCTGACCCGGAGGGTGGCGTTGGACGCGATCGCGCGGATCGAGACCGCGCCGGTGCTGCGCACGTACAAAGCCGCAGCGACCCTGCGAACGACCTGAGCAGGTCGGCGACTGGCGTCCCGCCGGCAATGCCGCTGGATGTGTCGCTGTGTGAGATCCGGGGCGGCTGCCGGAAAGTGGTCCCAGCCCTGCGGTGTGAATGAAGGAGCGGACAGGGAGACCGAAGCGGACTGCCACGTCGTCCGGCCGGTCGAGGCCGGGGGCGGCGGGCGGTGACGGTCTGTGTCAGGGTCCTGTGGTGAACGGGCTGATGCCTTGGCGCGGCTGGGGTGACGCCGGGCGGATGCGGATCAGCCCGTGCTCGCACATGGCTGCCGGCAGGGCCCGGCACCGCCGCTCAGGGTGCGGAAAGACAGGACGCCGGGGTCTTACTCACGGTCGGCCGGTTTCCGCCGTGTGACAGGAACGTTGACAGCCCGGCATCAGCGCCTCAGGATGTCAGCCACTCACTCCGTCCCAGGTCACGGAGACGCTGTCCCCACCGATTGAAACGTTTTAAGGACTCGCCGTGCCGCCTGTAGCCCCTCCCTCCCGCGCTGCCCGAAGACACCGGAGATCCCGCACAGCGGGAACCCCGCGCTCTCTTCTGACGGTCCTGCTCACCGTTTGCTTCGCTGTCTTCGGCGGCGTGACCGGACAGCTTCCCCTGGCGAGCGCCGCCCAGGACACTCCCGCGGCGCTGACCGTGAACAGCCTGACGACGCCGGTCGACGTGGCCCCCGACTCCACCCCGCTGCTCGGCTGGCAGGTCGGCGGCGACCGGCAGACCGCGTACCGGATCCAGGTCGCCACGACCTCATCCGCCCTGACCGGCACTCCTGACATATGGGACTCGGGCCAGGTCACCTCCGCGACCGACGGCAACGTCTCCTACGGCGGCCCGGCCCTGACGGCCTCCTCCGGCTACTTCTGGCGGGTCCGGACGTGGGACTCCTCCGGTGCGGCTTCCCCCTGGTCCGCGGCGGCGTTCTTCGGCACCGGGCCGGGCGCCGCCTGGCCAGGCGCCACCCCGATCTGGAGCGGCGCCCCCACGGCGTGGACGGACTACACGTTCCAGGGCAGTTTCGTCATCAACGCCAAGTACGCCAGCGTCACCTTCCGCGCCCAGGACACCAGCAACTACTACCTGTGGCAGTTCAAGGGCAACGGCGAGAACACCATCGCCCCGCAAGTTCAGAAGAACGGAACCTTCACCGCACTCAAGACCGCGACAGCCCTCCCCTTCGCCCTCACCACCGGCTCCACCTACGACTTCCGCATCGTCGC
>NZ_JBEPBI010000130.1:0-3560 GCF_040299045.1 Streptomyces sp. NPDC001027 | reverse complement strand
TCCACCTACGACTTCCGCATCGTCGCCACCGGCTCCACCTTCACCACCTCGCTCAAAGCCCACGCCGACACCACCTGGACCCAGGTCGACACCACTACCGACACGACCTTCACCGCCGGCGGCATCGGCTTCCGCACCGGCAGCACGGAGCAGGCGAGCTTCGACGACCTCACCGTCACCGGGGACAACAACCGGTCGCTCTACAGCAACGACTTCAGCGACCCTGCCAACGCAGACTTCACCTGCGGCGCCATCACGGGCGGCGTCCTCTCCCTCGGCACGGGCAAGAACTGCGGCACCGGGCTGCTGACCGTTCCGAGCTGGTCCTTCCTGCGCGGCGCCACCAAGCTCGCCGCGGGCAAGAGCATCGCCTGGGCCCACCTGTACGCCACGGGAGCGTCCACCGCCCCGGCACGCCAGTTCGTCTACAAGCTGTGGGTCAACGGCAGCTTCGTCGCCGTGGGCCCGACCCGCCCGGTCGGCTCCGAGGCGCGCTACGACGGTTACGACGTCACCTCCCTGCTCACCGCGGGCGCCGTCAACACCGTCGGCGCTCTCACGTACACCACCAGCGATCAGCGCTTCCTCGCCGAACTGGTGGTCCGCTACACCGACGGCACCACGAAGACCCTGGGCACCGGCCCCGGCTGGAAGGCCCTGGACGGCACCCGGGTGCTGCCCAACGTCGGCTCCATCGGCACCACTTACTACTCCGCGCCCAAGGAGAACGTCGACGCCCGCCGTTACCCCTTCGGCTTCGCCACGTCCGCTTTCGACGCCTCCGCCTGGCCCGCGGCCGTCGCCAAGAGCGCCTTCGCCAACCTCCAGCCGGCGCCCACCGCGAAGGTGCGGCAGGCCTTCAAGGCCCCTGTCGCCGTCACCGAGTACTCCCCCGGCAACTACTTCCTCGACTACGGCCGCACCTGGATCGGCGGTCTGTCCCTGAACCTGACGGGCACGGCCGGGCAGGTGGTCGACGTCCGCTACGGCGAGGTCACCTCCGGGACGAACACGGTCAAGTACCAGACATCGGCCGGCAATGCCTACCAGGACAAGTGGGTGCTGAAATCCGGCGGTCAGCAGCTGGAGACCTGGGGTCTGCGGGTCTTCCGGTACGTCCAGGTCATCGGCGCCCCCACCGGGCTGACCGGGTCCGACTTCACGGCCGAGGCGTACCTCTACCCGTTCGACGAGTCGGCGGGCGCCTTCACCTCGTCCGACAGCACGCTCAACGCGGTCTGGGAGCTGTCCCGCAACACCGTCGAGGCGACCAATCTCAACCTGTACGTCGACTCGTGGGAACGCGAGCGCGACATCTACGAGGCCGACACCTACCTCCAGCTCATGGGCAACCTCTACACGGGCGGTGACACGGCGCTGGGCGACTACTCGTTGAACTTCCTCAGGTCCAACCGCACATGGCCCACGGAATGGCCCATGTACGTGATCCTGGCCATACACGACAGTTACGAGACGACCGGCAACACCGCGCCGCTGGCCGCCGCGTACACCGCCCTGCAGGGAAAGCTCCCGGACAAGTGGTACGAGTCCGCGACCGGCCTGATCCACAAGACCACCGGCAGCACCGGCGCCAGCAGCTGCACCGACTGCGACATCGTCGACTGGCCCGCCTCCGAGCGCGACGGCTACGTCTTCACCTCCTACAACACCGTCGTCAACGCCCTCGCCCACCGCGCCTACGAGAACATGGCCGACATCGCCACCGCACTGGGCAAGAGCGCGGACGCCGCCGCCTACACGGCGAAGGCCGACGCCATCAAGGACGCGGTCAACGCGCGGATGTGGGACTCCGCCAAGGGCACCTACCGGGACGGCCTGAACAACGACGGCACGGTGATCAACCACTACGCCGTCCAGGCCGGCGCCTTCGCCACCGCCTTCGGCCTCGCCGACTCCTCGCAGGCCTCGCAGGTGGCCTCCTACCTCGGCAGCCGCGGCATGGCGTGCAGCGTGTACTGCGCCCCGTTCGTCATCCAGGCCCTGTACGAGGGCAACCGGCCCGACCTCGCCCACACCCTGCTGACATCGACCGGGACCCGCAGCTGGATGAACATGATCAACGACGGGGCGGGGGCCACCATGGAGGCCTGGGACCTGTCGCTGAAGTCCAACACCACCTACTCCCACCCGTGGGCGGCCTCCCCGGCCTTCACGATCGCCCGCAGCATGTTCGGCGTCCAGCCCACCGCCCCGGGCTACCGGACCTTCCGAATCAAGCCGCAACCGACCTCGGTCACCTGGGCGAACGTCACGGTTCCCACCGCGCACGGCACCGTCGGGGCCGCCTATGACACCACCGGCGGCGGCCGTGTCGACGTCGGAGTGAAGGTGCCGGCCAACACGACCGCATCCGTGTACCTGCCCGGCGGCACGGCCGGCATGACCAGCGTCTTCATGGACGGCAGCAGCGTCGCCGCCACGTACGACAACGGATTCCTGCGCGTCGACGGCGTCCAGCCGGGCTGTCACGTCGTCACCACGGCGTCCGACAGCACCCCGTACAGCGATGCCAGACTGACCGGCATCTGCTGAGCGCGTACCGGCTCTCCACATCTGAGGCGCCCCGGACCTACCGGGGCGCCTCGGTGCGCGTCGGTGCGCCGAAGAGAAGGGCGCTCGTTCAGCTCCACGGCGGGATGACGGACGCGGACGATCCACCCGGCTTCGCGAGTGCCACGCCCGCGGCGCTCGAAGGCCGGACGGCAGCCGATGGCGACCGGCGCGTCGTTGCTCGGCGAGCCGACCGACATCGCGGTGGGCGGCGCCGACGGTGCCCGACCTGCGCTGACCGTCGCTCGTCTGCTAAGCAGGCGCGCGAAGTCGCGAACGAGGCACAGATCGCAGATGCCGCTCTGGCCGAGCACGTCGAGGCGATGGAACGCGCCAGTCGTGTGCACGAGGAACTGACCGCGGCGGTTCTGCATGGGGGCGGAGCCGCCGATCCGACGCGGACCCTGTCAGCCTCACTGGAGCGGCCGGTCGTCATCCTCAGCGAGACCTTCGTCGTGCTCGCCTCATCCGGACGACTGGACCGCGGCCGCGGTGATCGACACACCCGCCGTCCGGTCGGCGATCACGGCCGGCCGGCGATCCGGACGCTGTGCTCTGCTCGACTCGCCGCAGGACGATGTCCAGGCTGCGGTCGCCGTTCTCGCCGGAGAGATGACGCTCGGCGGCCTGCTCATCGGCGACGGCATGGTGGACCTCGGTGCGGTCGAGCGACGTACGATCGACCGCGCCGCGCAGATCACCGCGCTGCTCACCTCGAAGCCACGCAGTTGCTCGGCGACAGGTGGCGTGAACCGGAAGAGTACTTCCGTATCTCGGTGGCGGCGTGCCTGCAGACTCTCGCGGCGACAGTCTTCAGGCCCTCTACGCCACCGAGCGTGGGCGGACACTGATCGTCCGCCCAGACGCCGGATCGCCCCAAGCCCCCCAACACCCCAGCACGGGGGGGGCGGGGGGGGGGCCCGGGGGGGTTACCGCAGGGTTGCGGGTCGGCCGAGGAGCCCCCCGGTAGAAGGGGTGAGACCCCCGCC
>NZ_JBEPBI010000129.1:0-22627 GCF_040299045.1 Streptomyces sp. NPDC001027 | reverse complement strand
GGCAGCGGTCCGCTGCCGCCGCCTGGCGGAAAGCGCGGTGCAACGTGGACGACGTCGGATCCCCCGGTCTCGCCGGCTTCATCGGCCTGGGAGTCATGGGGCAGCCCATGGCCCTCAACCTCGCCCGCGCCGGCGTCCCCCTCGTGGTGTGGAACCGCACCCCGGGCCGGTGCGACCCCCTGCGCGCCGCCGGGGCCGAGGTCGCCGCGGGCCCCGGCGAGGTCTTCGCCCGGGCCCGCACCGTGATCCTCATGCTGGCCGACGAGAGCGCGGTGGACGCGGTGCTCGCACGCGGCACGGCGGAGTTCGCGGAGCGCGTCGCCGGGCGCACCGTCGTGCACATGGGCACGACCTCGGCCGAGTACTCGTACGGCCTTCAGGACGACGTCCGGGGCGCGGGTGGCCGCTATGTCGAGGCCCCGGTCTCCGGCTCCCGCGTCCCCGCCGAGCAGGGCGAGCTGGTGGGGATGCTGGCAGGCGATCCGGCCGCCGTGGCGGCCGTACGGCCGCTGCTCGGCCCGCTGTGCCGGGAGACCTTCGCCTGCGGGGCGGCGCCGCAGGCCCTGCTGATGAAGTTCTCGGTGAACCTGTTCCTGATCACGCTGGTCACCGGCCTCACGGAGGCGTTCCACTTCGCCGACCGGCACGGGCTCGACCGCGGCCTGCTCCGGGACGTCCTGGACGCGGGCCCGATGGCCAGCGCCGTCTCCCGGACGAAGGCGGCCAAGCTGCTGACCCGGGACTTCAGCGTCCAGGCGGCCGCGGCCGACGTCCTGAAGAACAACCGGCTGATCGCCGACGCCGCCCGCAGGACCCGGCTGGCCTCACCCCTCCTCGACGTCTGCCACGCGCTGTACGGCGAGGCCGTCGAGCAGGGGCACGGCGGCGAGGACATGGCGGCCGTGCTGCACGCGCTCGAGACCCGGACCGGGAGCGGCGCCGGAGCCGCCCACGGGGCCTGAGCCGCCGGGGCCGGGGCGGGACGAGGAGCAGCCGGCGTCCGCCGAGGCCAAGCCCGGGTCGTGTCAGGTCGTGCCGGGCTGTGTCGGGCACGTCTCCTCGGGTACGCGGTGGTCACCCGAGGCGGCCGGAGAGGGCCGTCGGCCGGGCCCCTGCGCACGGCGACGGTCCGTGCGCCGGAGGGGCCAGGACCAGGCCGCAAGGACACGGAAAGGACGTGGGAAAACCATGCGCATCGCGTTTCTGACGGCGCCCGAGGGCGTCGAGCAGGTCGAGCTCACCGATCCCTGGCAGGCGGCGGTCGACGCAGGTCACGAGCCCGTCCTGGTGTCGACCGCATCCGGCAGGATCCAGGCGTTCAACCATCTCGACAAGGCGGACACGTTCGGCGTGGACGAGGTCGTCGGCGAGGCGTCCGCGGACTCCTTCGACGGGCTGGTGCTGCCCGGCGGCGTCGCGAACCCGGACATGCTGCGCTCCGACGACAAGGCCGTGGCGTTCGTCAAGGACTTCTTCGACCAGGGCCGGCCGGTCGCCGCGATCTGCCACGCGCCGTGGACCCTCGTCGAGGCGGACGTCGTGCGGGGCCGGGTGCTCACCTCGTGGCCGAGCCTGCGGACGGACATCCGCAACGCGGGCGGCGACTGGGTGGACGAAGAGGTGAAGGTCTGCGACCACGGAGCCGGAAAGCTGGTCACGAGCCGCAAGCCGGACGACCTCGAGGCGTTCTGCGACACGTACCTGCGCGTGTTCGCGCAGGAGACCGGCTGAGCGACCCGAACACGGCGGACCCGGCAGGGGCTCACGCCCCGTCGGGGCCGCCGCTCGCGCCGGTGCTCCTCGTGCCCGGGCCGGGTGAGCCAGGGCCGGGTGCGCCCGGGCCCCACTTGCCGACGGGCGTGGCCGCGGGCTCCGGCTCGCCGGCGGCCCTGGTCCCGGCCGGGGTCCGGCGGGCGCCGCCGTTCGACCCGGCGCCCCGTTCCCTGGCGCCGTCGCGGGTGCGCCCCGGGGAGACGAACCGGCGCGGGTTGCGGCGCAGATACTCGCCCTCCAGCCGCGCCATGCGGTCGTTGTGGGCGCGCAGGGCGTCGTTCGAGCCGTGCAGCAGGGTGTCGTGGCGCGTGCGGTGGATCGTCTCCAGCTCTTTCATCAGCTGCTGGTCGTCCAGCCGGTCCGGGTCGACTCCGGTCATCGTGGTGCCCCGCTCGTCGTGTGCGTCCATACGGTCCGGGCGCCCCGTCCGGGAGCGGTGTCAGCGCTCCCTCGCGGCGCGGCCCGGGAGGGAACCGGGGAGCTCGTGTCTCTGACTCCACTGTACGAACATTCGGGGTGCCCGCGCGCCGACACGGACCGCGTGGGCTACCTTGCGCGCTCCACGCGTCGTTCGTCCCACACCGGCTCAGCGGTCTCCCGGACCCGGCCGTCGCTGCCGAAGACCAGGTACCGGTCGAAGGAGCGGGCGAACCAGCGGTCGTGCGTGACGGACAGGACGGTCCCCTCGAAGGCCTCCAGCCCCTCCTGGAGCGCCTCCGCGGACTCCAGGTCGAGGTTGTCCGTCGGCTCGTCGAGGAGCAGGGCCGTGACGCCCTGCAGTTCGAGCAGCAGGATCTGGAAGCGGGCCTGCTGACCGCCGGAGAGGCGGTCGAACGTCTGCTCCGCCTGCTGGGTCAGCTCGTAGCGCCGCAGCCGGGACATGGCCGCGCCCCGGTCCTGGGAGTGTTCGCTCCACAGGATGTCCAGCAGGGTGCGGCCCAGCAGCTCGGGATGGGCGTGGGTCTGGGCGAAGTGCCCGGGCTCCACCCGCGCGCCGAGCTTCCACTCCCCCGTGTGCGCCACCGCCTCACCGGCCAGCAGCCGCAGGAAGTGCGACTTGCCCGAGCCGTTGGAGCCGAGGACGGCGACCCGCTCGCCGTAGAACACCTCCAGGTCGAAGGGCTTCATCAGGCCGGTGAGCTCGAGCCCCTTGCAGGTGACGGCCCGCACACCGGTGCGGCCGCCCTTGAGGCGCATGGTGATGTCCTGCTCGCGCGGCGGCTCGGGGGGCGGTCCCGCCTCCTCGAACTTGCGCAGCCGGGTCTGGGCCGCCTGGTAGCGGGACGACAGCTCATGGCTGATGGACGCGGCCTGGCGGAGGTTCAGCACCAGCTTCTTCAGCTGGGCGTGCTTCTCGTCCCACCGGCGGCGCAGTTCCTCGAAGCGGGCGAAGCGCTCGCGGCGGGCCTCGTGGTAGGTGGCGAAGCCGCCGCCGTGCACCCAGGCGTCGGCGCCGGCCGGCCCCGGTTCCACGGAGACGATCTTCTCGGCGGCGCGGGAGAGGAGTTCGCGGTCGTGGGAGACGAAGAGGACGGTCTTGCGGGTCTCCTTCAGCCGCTCCTCCAGCCACCGCTTGCCGGGCACGTCCAGGTAGTTGTCCGGCTCGTCCAGCAGCAGCACCTCGTCGCCGCCGCGCAGCAACGCCTCCAGCACGAGCCGTTTCTGCTCGCCGCCGGAGAGGGTCCGCACCGGACGGAACTGCGCCTTGTCGTAGGGGATGCCGAGCGCGGCCGTGGTGCACATGTCCCACAGCGTCTCGGCCTCGTAGCCGCGCACCTCGGCCCAGTCGGAGAGGGCCTGCGCGTACTGGAGCTGAGCGGCCTCGTCGTCGACGGTCATGATGGCGTGCTCGGCCTTGTCGACGGCCTGCGCCGCCTCGCGCAGCCGGGGCGGGGCGACGGACACCAGCAGGTCGCGCACGGTCGTCTCGTCCCGCACGGAGCCGACGAACTGGCGCATCACGCCCAGGCCGCCCGAGACGGTGACCGTCCCGCCGTGCGGCTTCAGCTCACCCGAGATCAGCCGCAGCAGCGTGGTCTTGCCGGCGCCGTTGGGCCCGACGAGGGCCACCACCGCGCCTTCGCCCACCCGGAAGGACACGTCGCCGAGCAACGCCCTCCCGTCGGGGAGGTAGTACTCGAGGTGTGCGGCTTCCAGGTGTCCCATGGTGAGGCATTGTGCGGGCCGCCCCCGACCCGCGGCAAACCGAATATCCGCTCCGCCCACGCGGTCCGAGCGCCGGCCGCGTGCCGTCCGCCCGCCGGCCGCAGGTTGTCCATATAGCGAAACGAACTGTCTCATCATACGAGCGACAGCGTACGGTGACGACACCGGGCACCCGGTTCGCCGAGCAGCCGAGAAGGGGTACAGCCATGCCGAGAGCGCAGGAGACCGCCGTCTACACGCACGGACATCACGAGTCGGTGCTGCGGTCGCACACCTGGCGGACCGCCGCCAACTCCGCCGCCTACCTGCTCGGCTCCCTGAAGCCGCACATGAAGATCCTCGACATCGGCTGCGGGCCGGGCACCATCACCGCAGACCTGGCCGCCCTCGTCCCCGACGGACACGTCACCGGCGTCGACCACGCGCCCGGCGTCCTGGAGCAGGCCCGCGCCACGGCGGCCGGGCGGGGTCTGGCCAACATGGACTTCGCGGTCGCCGACGTGCACGCGCTGGACGCTCCCGACGACACGTTCTGCGTCGTGCACGCCCACCAGGTGCTCCAGCACGTCGGCGACCCCGTGCAGGCGCTGCGCGAGATGCTGCGCGTGACCAGGCCGGGCGGCTATGTGGCGGTCCGCGACTCCGACTACGCGGCGATGACCTGGCATCCCGCCTCGCCCGGCCTGGACGACTGGCTGGACCTGTACCACCGGGTGGCCCGGGCCAACGGCGGCGAACCGGACGCCGGCCGCCGGCTGAAGTCCTGGGCGCTGGCCGCCGGGTTCACCGACGTCACGGCCACCTCCGCCACCTGGACCTTCAGCACACCCGAGGAGCGGGCCTGGTGGAGCGGCCTGTGGGCCGACCGCACGGTCGCCTCGGCGTACGCGGAGCGCGCCACGCAGGGCGGTCACGCCACCGCGGAACAGCTGCACGCCGTGTCACAGGCCTGGCGGGAGTGGGGACGGCGGGAGGACGGCTGGTTCGCCGTGCTGCACGGAGAGATCCTCTGCCGCAAGGCCGCCTGAGCCTCCCGGCCCGCCCAAGGAGGCTCATTCCCGGGGAAGCAGCGGTCCCAGCGGCCCGAGGTCCAGGTTGAGGTCCTCGGGCCGCAGACCGTAACGCTCGCGCAGTTCGGTCATGCGCTCGTCGAGCAGCATCAGCGTGAGCCCGATGCGCTCCTCCTGCTCCTCGCTCAGGTCGCCCGTGTCGAAGCGGCGCACCGCCTGGCGTTCCATCAGCTGGCGCAGCAGCTCCACGACGGTCAGGACGAGCTTGACCAGATCGCGTTCGACGGTGTCGGGCTCGAGGTCGACCCGGTGGCGACGGTCCGTCACAGCAGATCCCCCCAGGGCGACGGCACGTTCTCGTTCACCGAGCTGATCAGCGCGTTGAGATCGATGCGGACGAGATCGACGTCCGCGATGCGCAGGGTGACGTCCCCCGTGATGACGACCCCGCCGGCCAGCAGCCGGTCGAGCAGGTCGACGAGGGCGACCTCGCGGCGCTCCACGACGGTCATGCGCCCTCCCCCGGCCCGCCCGCCCCGACTCCCTCCGTCATGTCCACGAAGGAGTAGGCCGCCCACGGGCCGGTGAGCTCCACCCGTATCCCGGGCTCCTCGCCTTTGGTGCGGTCCACGATCTCCACGAACTCCTCGGACTGCGCGCGCGGCACCAGATAGGCGGCGTTCAGCACGTTCTGCCCGGTCACCCCGGAGAGCGCGGGATTCTGCGGCGGGTGGAGGCGGGCGTCCTGGGCGCGCGCGGACAGCGTCGCGTGAAGCCGTGCCGCGAACCGCTCGGCGCGCTGCCAGGTGTCTTCCTGGGCCCGGGCGCTCGTGCGCCGCTGCCTGAGGTAGTCACGGCCCGAGGCGGGCCTGGCCGCGGGCTCGGGCTCCCGCGCCCCGGGCTCGACGTACACCTTGACGCCCCACTCGACCCGCCCGTCGAGCCGGTCCAGGGTGCGCAGGAATTCCTGCTCGTGCTTCTCCATCATCACGCGGACGGCGCTGTCGTCCCGGAAGACGGTGGCGAGCCGGAGCGGCAGGGGCGTGGTGACGGCCGTCAGCGCGTCCACGACCTGCTGGTGGGCCCTGGCCGTCTCGGTGAGCCAGTCCAGGTCCTCGAGACGGCGGCGGAGCGGCTCCTCCGCGAAGTCGCGCTCCGGCACATGGCTCACGACGGCGATCAGGCCGTGATGGGCCAGCAGCCGGGGCGGATCCCCCGCCACGCCCGACAGGGCGGTCTGCAGGGGCGCGCCGAGCGGGCGGCAGACGGCGTACACATAGCGCAGTCCGATCACGGGGACTCCTTCCGGGCGTTCCCACGGGCATCCTGCGGGGCGTCGTGCCGGGCTCCGCGCGCTTCCCGGGCCTGCTGCCGGACCTCCTCACGGGCGCGGCCCGGTGCCAGCTCCTCCGGCTCCTCCAGGCGGGCCAGCCGCTCGCGCAGCTCGGCGTTCTCCCGCGCGAGCTCCTTGCGGCGGGCGCCGGAGGACAGGGCGGGGTCGTCCTCCCACCAGTCGATCCCCATCTCCTTCGCCTTGTCGACGGAGGCGACGACGAGCCTCAGCTTGATGGTGAGCAGTTCGATGTCGAGCAGGTTGATCCGGATGTCGCCCGCGATCACGATGCCCTTGTCCAGGACACGCTCGAGGATGTCGGCCAGGTTGGCTCCGCCGCCCTGGCCGTACGGCTCCGGCATCCGGCTCGCCATGGTCATCGACGGCTCCTGCGCTGGTCCGCGGCGTCCTCGTCCTCGGGTTCCTCCTCGTCGTACTCCTCGTACTCGTCCTCGGCGTCCGCCGGCTCGCCGCCCTCTTCGGCCTCGGGCTGCTCCTCGTCGTCGTACGCCTCGTCCTCGTACTCGTCGTCGGCCTCGTCCCCGTCCTCGGCCTGGTCGTCGTCCTCGTCCTCGGCGTACGGGGCGTCCTCGTCGTCCTCCTCATCGTCCTCCCGGCGGGCGTCCTCGGCATCCCGCGGCTCGTCGTCGTCCTCGACGTCGCCGTCGTCGGCCCGGGCCTCGGCGTCCTCGTCCCCGTCGTCGCCCCGGTTCTCCTGCTCGTCCTCCTCGGCCACCGCGTCCTCATGGGAGGTGACGACCTCGCCGTCGCGGATCTCGCCGCGCCAGCTGTCCTGCGCCTCCCCCTTGACGGTGATGAAGCGGGCGAAGTTCTTCAGGTCGAGACGGGCACGGCGGCCCTGGGCACGCCAGATGTTGCCGGTCTTCTCGAACAGGCCCGTGGGGTAGTACTCGATGACCAGCAGGATCCGGGTGAGGTTGTCGGCGAGCTCGTGGAAGGAGACGACGCCCTTCGTGGTGCCCTTGGCGCCCTCCGACGTCCAGGCGATCCGGTCGTCCGGCACCTGTTCGGTGGTCTTCGCCTTCCAGCTGCGGTTGGACCAGAAGACCTTCGCCTGCCAGTCGCTCGTGGTGTCGTCGGCGCGGTTCGCGCTCTTGACGCCCTTGGCGAAGGTGCTGAAGTCCTGGTACTGCGTCCACTGGTCGTAGGCGGTGCGCAGCGGGACGCCGACGTCGATCGTCTCCATGATCACGGTCGGCTTCTTGCCCGCGCTCTTCTTGCCCTTGCCGCCCTTGCCGCCGCCGAGGCTCTTCAGGGCGCCGGTCACCTTGTCCTTGGCCCGCGAGGCGCCGAGTTCCAGGGCGGAGCGCACCGGCCCCTTGCCCTCGGCGATCTTCCGGCCGCCGTCGAGGGCGAGTTTGGCGAAGCCCGGGCTGTTGCCCTCGGCGATGTCGTTGAGTTTGGCGGTGGTGTCGCCGAGCTTGGCGCCGACGCCGGTCAGCAGGCGTGTGGCCTGGGCGGCGAGGTACTCCTGCACCTCTTCCTTGAGCCGGTCCGCCGCCTCGCTGTGCGCGATGCCGGAGAGCGGGCTGCCGTTGCCGCCTGCCGCCTTGCCCGCGGTGTCGGACGCCGCGGACGTCGCGGACCTGGCGGATCCGAGGGTCTCGGTCATCGGTCGCCGCCTCCCTTCGGCCGCCGGGACCGGGATGCGGCGCCCGAGGCGGTCTTCGTCGCGGTCCGCGTGCCCGTCCTGCCTGCCGACGCGGTCTTCTTCGCGGCCGGGGTGCGGGCCGCGGTCTTCCGGGCGGGCGCCTTCTTGGCCGGCGCCTTCTTCGCCGACTTCTTGGCCGGCGCCTTCTTCGCTTCGGCGCGCCTCGACGACGCCCGCTGGTCTTCGCCGCCCTCCTCGTCGTCGGCGCCGCCCTGCGCGTCCTCGTCCTCCCGCGCGCCCTGCGGCTCGTCGTCCGCGTCGTCCGCGTCGTCGTCCGCGCCCCTGCCCGGCACGACGCCCTCGATCTGGTCGCGCACCTCGGCGGTGCGCCCGTGCAGACGGTCGGCCAGAGCCTCCATCTGCCGCTCGACCATGGCCCCGGAGGCCGCCTTGCCCACACCGCGCAGGTCGGTGCGGAGCTGGTCGCCGATCTCCTTGAACTGCGGGTTGTCCCGCAGCTGCTGGGACACCAGGTCGGCGATGCCCTTGGGCGTGAGGTTCAGCTTCTTGCCCGCCACCAGCGAGCCCACCGCCAGGGCGAGTTTCAGCTTCCTGGTACGTCCGAGGAGGTACCCGGCCCCTATCGCGAGGCCCATTCCCGTTCGGTTCATCCTGCCCACCCGTCGTCCGTTCCCGCGCTTCTGCGCGTCGCGATCTCCATCCGGTCGAGGAGTTCGTCCTCCTGCCGGTCGAATTCCTCCTCCGTGATCTCACCGGCGTCCAACTGCTCCTCGAGCCGGGCGAGTTCAGCCCGAACGGTGCTCGGGTCGTAGTAGATCCGCTCGGCCTCCTTCAGCACCTGGCCGATCACCCAGCCGCTGCCGCGGACCGGGGCGAACGGAAGAAGGAGCACCTCTGAGATGAGTCCCATGACACGCCTACTCCCCGGTGGCGCCCGCGGGTTCGGGTTCGGCCGGACCGGGCTCCACGAAGCTGTACGGCGGCAGCGGTCCGTTGACCCGCACCTCGAGATGCGGGCGGCCCTTGCGGAGTTCCTCGGCTGCCTCGAGGAACCCGGCCGCCGCGTCGCGGTCCACCAGGAAGGACAGGTTGACCAGCCAGCCCGTGGACTCGGGGCCCACGCTGACGTGCGCGGCGAGCGGCTCGAGCTGCTGCCGCACGTCCGCCGCGTCCTCGGCCTCCTTGGCCTTGACCGCTGCGGCCACCATCTCGCCCAGCTGCAGCCGCTGCTCGTAACTGCCGCCGCCGGACTGCCGGTTGGCCTCGGCCAGGCCCCGCAGCTCGGGGCTCTCGGCCATCACCTGGTGCAGCACCGCCTCCTCGACATGCGAGGCCTTGACGTTGTACTCCACCCGCCCCTCGAGGACGTCCAGCCGCTCCTTGTAATGCCCGGCGCGCTCGGCGAGGACCCCGGTGACGGAGCTGTCGTCGGGCGCCACGCTGCCGAACCGCATGGGCAGCACGCAGCCGCCGGCGCCCGCCTCGGCGAGCACGCTCTGGTGGGCGAGCAGCTCCCTGCGCTTGGGCCGCAGCCCCTCGGGGGCGTCGCTGACGATCGCCGCGAGCTCGCCCTCGGTCAGGACGCGCACCGGCAGCGGCGGCTCGCCGACGCCGGCCAGGCCGTCGGGAAGGGCGGGGTGCGACCGCGCGACGATGCCGTAGACGTAGGTGCTCACTCCTGCTCCTCCTTCCGGCGCGTGGAGGTGCTCTTACGGGCCCGGGGCCTGGCCTCGCGCTCGCGCTCCCCGGAGGAGCCCTCGTCGCGGGCCTGCTTGAACGCGTCGGAGATGGTCTCGGCCGCGCCGGACAGGGCGCCCTTGGACTTGCCGCGGGCCCCGGACTCGGTCATCTCGCCGACCAGGTCGGGCAGGCCCGGGTCCTTGCGCGGCCCTGCCTCCAGGTCGAGCCGGTTGCACGCCTCGGCGAAGCGCAGATAGGTGTCGACGCTGGCCACCACGACCCTGACGTCGATCTTGAGGATCTCGATGCCGACCAGGGACACCCGCACGAACGCGTCGATGACGAGACCCCTGTCGAGGACGAGTTCCAGCACGTCGTAGAGGCCGCTCGAGCCGCCCCCACCGCCGGTCTGTTGTGCCGGGACAACGGTCATGTCTACCGCGCCTCCTTGTCTGGAAGATCTTGATGTGGATGGTCGGACAGCGGTTCGGGCGGGCGGCCTAGCGGCCGCCCTGCCGATGTGCGTCGGCCCGCCCGCGCTCGTAGCGGCGGACCCGCCGGTAGCCGGTGAGCTGTCCTGCGGAATCGAGGTCGACCTGGTAGCTCGCCATCAGGCTCATCGTGTCGGGCACCCGGGCCAGCTCCATGACCTCGATCTCCAGGGCCCAGCCGTCCTCGGTCTGCTCGAAGGACGAGACGCTCTCGGCGGTCATGCCGGTCAGCTCCGCGAGCTGGGCGCGCGCCTGGCGCAGCACGTCCATGGGGCCCGGCCGGTCGTCTGCCACGTCGTCTCCGCCTTTCCCGTGCCGAGGAGCCTTCGGCCTGTCCGGGTTCCTCGAATCGTCAGAACTGTTCGAACTGCGTGAGCGGTGCGAACCGCGTGCGCTGTGTGCGCTGTGTGAGCCGTGCGCATCGCGTGAGCTGTGCGAACTGCGTGCATCACCTGAAGAGCGTGAAAGGTCCGGGTCGTCCCGATCGCGCGATCGTTCGGGATCGCGAGATCGGTGTCCGTGTGCCGGTGATGTGTTTTCCGTGTTCACGATGGCCACCTCTTCCTCCGGGTGGCCGGAACTCCCTTGGCCAAACCTTCACGAGCCCCGAAGTGCCTCGAGTCGGCGCCGGGCGGGACCCAGCGCCCGCCCCCGCCCCGACGTCCCGGACCAGGGCCGTGTGCGGGCCTGCTCGACGGCGTCGGCGATCGTCCAGCGGCGCGGGCCGAGCTCGGGGTCGTCGAGCTGCGCCCAGCTGATCGGCGTGGCGACGGGCGCCCCCGGCAGCGCGCGCACGGTGTAGGGGGCCACGGCGGTCTGTGCGTACCCGTTGCGCTGGACGTCCAGGTAGAGCCGGTCCCCGCGGTCCTTCTTGCGGGCTGCCGTGGTCAGCCGGTCGGGGTGCTCGGCGGCGAGCAGCTCGGCGACGTCCCGGGCGAATCCGCGGACCCCGTCGAAGTCGTCCTGCCCGTCGACCGGGACCACGACGTGCAGCCCCCGCGAGCCCGTCGTCATCAGGTCGGCGGGCAGCCGCAGCTCGTCGAGGAGCCCGTGCAGCCGGACGGCCGCCTCGCGGACGGCGGCGAAGGGGGAGCCGTCCGCCGGGTCGAGGTCGAAGACCATCAGGTCGGGGCGGTCGGCCCGGTCGGACCGGGACAGCCAGCGGTGCAGGGTGAGGCAGGCCTGGTCGGCGAGGAACGCCAGCGTGGCGGCGTCGTCGCACACGGTGTGACAGACCGTGCCGCCCTCCTTCGCCAGCTCTGCCCGCGTGATCCACTCCGGGTAGTGCTCGGGCGTGTTCTTCTGCATGAACCGCGGCCCGTCGACGCCGTCCGGATGCCGCTCCAGCATCAGGGGGCGGCCGCGCAGCTGCGGCAGCAGGAAGGGGGCGGCCTCCCGGTAGTAGGCGACGAGGTCGCCCTTGGTGTACTCCTTCGCGTCCCCGTCGCCCGGAAAGAGGACCTTGTCGGGCCGGTGCACCTCGAGGGTCCGGCGGCCGGCCCGCACGGTGCGGACCTGGTCGCCGCTCACGGCGTGATCGCCTGCTCCACCAGCAGCCGGGCGGACGCGGCGATGGACTCCGCGTCGATGCCGGCGGCGTGCAGCTGCTCCGCCGGGCTCGCCGAACCGGGCATCGTGCGGACGGCGAGTCGCACCAGGCGGGGCGCCGGGCGGCCGTCGAGGAAGGCGTCGAGGACCGCGTCCCCGAGGCCGCCCTCCGCGTGGTGGTCCTCCACCGTCAGCAGGCACCCGGTCTCCTCGGCGGCCCGGCGCAGCGTGGCCCGGTCGACCGGCTTGACGGAGTACAGGTCGACGACCCGGACCGCGATGCCCTCGCCGTCCAGCGCCTCGGCGGCCGCCAGCGCCTCGTGCACGGTGACGCCGGCCGCGACGATCGTCAGACGGTCCCGTTCCGAGGAGCGCAGCACCTTGCTGCCGCCGACCGGGAACTCCTCGTCCGGTCCGTAGAGGACCGGCGCGGCGCCGCGCGAGGTGCGCAGGTAGCGCACGCCGTCCAGGCCCGCCATGGTGGCCACGAGCCGGGCGGTCTGGTTGGCGTCGCACGGGTACAGCACGGTGGAGCCGTGCACCGCCCGCATCATCGCCAGGTCCTCCAGGCCCATCTGCGAGGGGCCGTCCTGCCCGATGGCGACCCCCGCGTGGGAGCCGACCAGGTTGACGCCGGCTCCGCTGACGGCCGCCATGCGGATGATGTCGTGGGCGCGGCTCAGGAAGGCCGCGAAGGTGGAGGCGTACGGCGTGAGGCCGCGCGCCGCGAGGCCGACCGCGGCGGCGACCAGTTGCTGTTCGGCGATGTAGCACTCGAAGTAGCGGTCGGGGTGCTCCTTGGCGAAGGCCTCGGCCCGGGTGGAGTCGCCGACCTCGCCGTCGAGGGCGACGACGTCCTCGCGGGCGGCGCCGAGAGCGGCGAGGGCCTTGCCGAAGGCGTCCCGGGTGGCCGCCTCCTCGCCCTTGTGCCAGCGGGGCAGGTCCGGCTGTCCCGAGGGGACGGAGTGCAGCATCCGGGCGTCGGCCGGCTCGTGCACGCGGACCCGCAGGTCGCGGACGCCGCCCAGCTCCTCGATCGCCTCGTCGGCGTCCGGCAGCGGCTTGCCGTGCAGGCCCTCGCGGTCCTCGACGGAGGCCACGCCGCGGCCCTTCAGGGTGCGCGCGAGGATCGCGGTGGGCTGCCCGCTGGTGGAGACGGCCTCGCCGTACGCGCGGTCGATCGCGTCCACGTCGTGCCCGTCGACCTCGACCGTGTGCCAGCCGAAGGCCTGGAAGCGGCGGGCGTAGGCGTCCAGGTCGTGGCCGTGCCGGGTGGGGCCGCGCTGGCCGAGCCGGTTCACGTCCACGACGACGGTGAGGTTGTCCAGGTGCTCGTGGCCCGCGTGCTCGGCGGCCTCCCACACCGAGCCCTCGGCGAGCTCGCTGTCCCCGCACAGCACCCAGACGCGGTATCCGGTGTGCTCCAGCCGTTTCCCGGCCAGCGCGACGCCGACGCCGACCGGCAGGCCCTGACCGAGCGAACCGGTGGCGGTCTCCACCCACGGCAGCCGCTGCGGCGTGGGATGTCCCTCGAGCCGGCTGCCGAGCTTCCGGAAGGTCAGCAGCTCGTCGTCGTCGACGGCTCCGGCGGCCTTGTAGGCGGAGTACAGCAGCGGGGAGGCGTGGCCTTTGGAGAGGATGAAGCGGTCGTTGCCGGGGTGGGCCGGGCGGTCGAAGTCGTAGCGGAGGTGGTGGGCGAGGAGGACGGCCATCAGGTCCGCGGCCGACATCGAGGACGTCGGGTGCCCGGACCCCGCGGCGGCGGACGCGCGCACGCTGTCCACCCTCAACTGCTGTCCGAGTTCGACGAGTTCGGCGGTTTCCATCGGGTCAGCGGTCTCCTTCCGCGCGGTCGTCGCGCTGGGCGGTCCCGGGGCCGGGCCGGCTCTTCGCGGGCTCCCCGGCGGGCTGGTTCTTCGCCGGCTCTCCGCCGGGCTGGTTCTTCGCCGGCTCTCCGCCGGGCTGGTTCTTCGCGGGTTCCGCGGCCGGCTCGCCGTCATTGCCGTCGTGCGACGTCCTCGCCGGTCCGGAGCTGTGCCGTCCCACCTCGGGCGTCGGCACGTCGATCGACTGGGAGCCGTCCTCGGGGGACGGCGACGACCGGCCGGCGGCGGATTCGGGGGCGCCGTCGCCGTGCCGGCCCACCCCGGGCGTCGGCGCGGTGATCGACTGGGAGTCGTCCTCCGGGGAGGGATGCGGTTCTGCGGACTCGGCGGTCGCGGGATTCTGGTCGTTCACGTCGTTTCCCCTCTCGGCGGCGTCCCTGCGGGTGGCGTACAAGGGTTTCCGCGTCCCCCGGGCAGGGGCCGCCAAACGTGCGCCGGTTTCCCGTCCGGGCCCCGGGTACCCGGGCGGCGACGACGAACCACCCCAGTCGCGGAGGTGCCCCCATGACCGAGTACGGCTACTTCCTGGCCTGCGAGGAGTTCTCCCCCGCGGACCTCGTCGAGCAGGCCCGCATGGCCGAGCAGGCCGGATTCCGGGCTCTGTGGATCTCCGACCACTACCACCCGTGGAACGGCGAGCAGGGTCAGAGCCCGTTCGTCTGGTCGGTGATCGGCGCGCTGTCGGAGGCGGTGTCGCTGCCCGTCGAGACGGCCGTGACCTGTCCGACGGTCCGCATGCATCCGGCGGTGGTGGCGCAGGCCGCCGCCACGGCCGCGGTGATGACGGGCGGTCGCTTCCGTCTCGGCGTCGGCTCGGGCGAGGCGCTGAACGAGCACGTCCTCGGCGACGCCTGGCCGCCCGCGAACGTGCGCCTGGAGATGCTGGAGGAGGCGGTCCAGGTGATGCGCCGGCTGTTCACCGGCGAGGAGGTCAGCCACTACGGGGCGCACTACACGGTGGAGAACGCCCGTCTGTACACGGTCCCCGACGAGCCGGTCCCCATCGACGTCTCCGGGTTCGGCCCGAAGGCCACCTCGCTCGCGTCCCGGGTGGGCGACGGCTACATCACGATGATGCCGGACGAGCCGATGGTCGAGCAGTTCCGCAAGGGCGGCGGGGGCGCGAAGCCGGTCAGCGGCGGCGTCAAGGTCTGCTACGGCACGGACCGGGCGGAAGCCGTCCGCACGGTCCGCCGCCTGTGGTCGAACCAGCTGCTGCCCGGCGAGATGGGCCAGATCCTGCCCACCCCCAGCCACGTCGAGCAGCTGGATCCGCTGGTCAGCGAGGAGATGGTCGACGAGAACACGGTGTGCGGCGACGACCTGGACGAGCACCTCGCCGCCCTCACCGCCTTCTGAGACGCCGGCTTCGACCGCGTCTACGTCGGCCAGATCGGCCCCGACCAGCGCGGCTTCTTCGACTTCTACCGCACCAAGGTGCTGCCGAGCCTGCCGTGAGCGGCCCGGACGCCGCGGAAATTCCCGGTGGGCGGCCGCCCCCCGCCCGTAGAGTCGCTCCTTTCCACGGCGTCGACGGCGTCGCCGGCCTTGCGAAGGAGCGGCAGTGAGTGAGCAGCACACCTACCGGGTGATCGTCCGGGGGACGTGGGAGGGCCTGCGGGAGGAGGACCGCGCGCGGCTGCTCGCCGAGGCGGCCGACCACGGGCTGACGAGCATGCGGTTCACCGAGGAGGGCACGCTGACGTACGAGCCGTCCCCGCTGAAGCACTTCTCGATGCGCTATGTGGTGGTGTCGGACGCGGCGGACGGCGACGAGATGGCGGGCGCGCTCGCCGAGGAGCGCGCCGAGACGACGCTGCGGGAGCGCGGATACGGTTTCACCGGGCTGAGGTCGACGGTCACGGACCTCGACACCATGAAGATCAACCGGAAGTCCGCGGCCCGGTCCGCGGCCCGGCGGTGATCGCCCACCGTTCGTGGTCGCGCCACTCCCCGTCGATCTGGATCATCTCCGGGGAGAATCCCTCCAGCCGGAAGCCGCAGGCGCGGGCGAGGCCGATCGAGGCGGCGTTGCCGGGCTGCACGTTGATCTCCAGCCGGTGCAGCCGCAGCGGTCCGAACGCGTGACCCACCACGAGGCCGAGCGCCTCGCGCATCAGCCCCCGTCCGGCCGCGTGCGCGAAGGCGCCGTAGCCCAGTGCGCCGCTCTGGAAAGCGCCCTGGACGATGTTGTTGAGGTTGACGAACCCGGCGATGGCGTCGTCCTCCCGGGTGCACACCAGGAAGCCGGCCTTGGACGGATCCTCGATGAGCCGTCCCGCATAGGCCGTGTAGGCGTCGGCGGTGGCGGGCGGGAACAGCCACGGGCGGTGCAGGTCCTCGCTCTCGCGCACCCGGGAGGTGAACTCCGGTCCGTCCTCGTAGGTGAAGTGGCGTATCCCCACGCGGGGGCCCTCGGCGAGGTAGCGCGATGCTGTGTGCGGCATCCGGCCAGCCTACGGCCGGGTCACCTGCGCCGGGTCCGGGAGTAGGCGAAGTACGACCCGCACAGCGCGCCGACGATCCCGGTGGCCAGCAGGGCGGCCCACAGCGGCATGGTCACCACGGGGACCAGCAGCCGGATCTCCGTCTCCTGGGTGTTCTCGAAGATGAAGACCAGGGCGAGGGCGACGAGCACCAGCACGGCGATCCGGCCGGGCGTCATCGCCGTCCTCCCCTGGCTCCCGGAGGTGCTGGCGCTCTTGGAGGTCTTCGGGCTCATGCCTCCAGGGTCGGCCCGGCGGCCCGCTCCCGCACGGTCGGGGCTGCCCTTCGGGTGACGCGGCGCGGACCGCCCTCCTCGGCCGCCGCGCCGGCGCCCGAGGCGAGGTCAGCGCAGGGCCGGTGCGTCGAGGGCGAGCGTGCCCTCGTCGGCGTCGAGCACGGCGCTCACGCCGAAGGGCACGGTCAGCGCTCCCTCGCAGTGCCCGAACCCGAGGTCCTCCACGACGGGGACGCCGAGTCCGCCGAGCCGGTCGGCGAGGACCGGACGGAGCTCCTCGTAGGGGCCGCACCGGTCCCAGGAGCCGAGGGCGACGCCCGCGACGCCGTCCAGCCATCCGGTGCGCAGCAGCTGGGTGAGGGCCCGGTCGACGCTGTACGGCGGCTCGGCCACGTCCTCGATCAGGAGCAGCCCGCCGCGGGCCCCGGCCCGGGTGTGCGGGGTGCCGTACCCGGTGGCGAGCAGCGTCAGACAGCCGCCCAGCGTGACGCCGCGCGCCCGGCCCGCAACGAGGGCGGAGCCGGCGGCGCCGACGACGCGGACGGTCTCGGGGGCGAACAGGGTGGCCTTCAGATGGTCCTGCGCCCGGGCGTTCTTGATGAAGTCGATGCCGGCGGCCACCGGCCCGTACAGCGTGACCAGGCCCAGCCGGAGCGCGAACGCCTCGTGCAGGGCGGTGCTGTCGCTGAAGCCGACGAACACCTTCGGGCCCGCGGCCCGCATCGCGTCCCAGTCGAGCAGGTCGACGACGCGCTGGGCGCCGTAGCCGCCGCGGGCGCACAGCACCGCGTCGACGCCGGGATCGCACCAGGCCCGCTGGAGGTCGGCGGCGCGGTCGGCGTCGGCGCCCGCGAGGTGCGGCAGGGCGGGGTGCCGGTCCAGCACATGAGGGGCGGCCACGGGGTCGAGGTCCCAGCTGCGCAGCAGGTCGAGGCCGGCCTGCAGCCGTTCCTCCGCCACCGGCCCGCTGGGCGCGACGACCGCGACCCGGGCGCCGGAGGCGAGCCGGGAGGGCCGTACGAGTTCCTTCACGGTGCGAGCTCCAGCCTGGGAACGCCGGGCGGGTGCAGCCCGAACACCTGAGCGTACAGCGACAGCTCGGCCTCCAGCGCGCGCACCGTCGTCGCGGCCCGCCGGAACCCGTGCCCCTCTCCCTCGAACGTGAGGTAGGCGTGCGGCACGGGCCGCTCCGCCAGCCGCTCCAGGAGCCGCTCGCACTGGGCGGGCGGGCAGATCACGTCGTCCAGGCCCTGCAGCAGCAGGAACGGCACGGTGATCCGGTCGGCGTGCTCCACGGGCGAGCGCTCCGTGTACCGGGCGGGCGCCTCGGCGAGCGGTCCGACGAGCCAGTCCAGGTAGCGCGACTCGAAGTCGTGGGTGCCGCCCCTCGCCCAGCCGACGAGGTCCAGCACCGGGTAGCGGATGGTCCCGCAGGCGTAGACGCCGCCGCGGGTGAGCGACACGGCGGCGGTCCAGCCGCCCGCGCTGCCGCCGCGGATCGCCAGCCGTGCCCGGTCCGCGAGGCCCTCGTCGGCGAGGGCCAGGGCGACGGCCGCGCAGTCCTCGACGTCGACGACGCCCCACTGTCCGCGCAGCCGCTCCCGGTACTCCCGGCCGTAGCCGGTGGAGCCGCCGTAGTCGACCTCGGCGACCCCGATGCCGCGGGAGGTGAAGTAGGCGATCTCCAGGTCCAGCACGAGCGGGGCGCGGTCGGTCGGGCCGCCGTGCGCCCACACCACGTACGGCGGCAGCTCGTCGTCGGGGCCGACGACGCCGGGGTGACGGGGCGGGTGGACGTGCGCGTGGACGTCGCGCCCGCCGGGTCCGGCGAAGGTCCGCACCCGGGGCTCGGAGTAGTGGGCGGGGTCCACCGGGTCGTGGTGGGCGGCGCCGACGACGCCGGTCCTGCCGGTGCGGGCGTCGAGCTCCACCACCTCGTACCCGCTGCGCGGACTCGCCGCGACGGCCACGACGCGTTCGCCGCGCACCGCGAGGGCGGGGGCGAACTCCGTCCACGGGCCGGGCGCGTCGGCGAGTTCGCCGGTCTGCGGGTCGAGGATCCCGAGCGCGGCGGTCCCCCGGCCGTGGACGACGGCCACGCGCCCGTCGTCCAGCGGTGCGAACCAGCGCAGTCCGGGCTTCCACAGGGCCCCGCCGAACTCCTCCTGCCGCGGGCACAGCGGCTCGTGGTCGCGGTACAGGTTCCACCAGCCGCTGCGGTCGCTGACGTACAGCAGCGCCTCGTCCGCCGGCTGCTCCCCCTCGCCCGCCGTTCCCGCCCGGTCGCCCCTCGCCCGCGCCGCCCAGTCGACCTGCGCGACCGACTCCTGCGGGCCGCCCGCCACGACCCGCGCCCCGCTCAGGACGCCGTCCCGCGTGACGTCGGCGACCAGGACCTCCGTGCCCTCCCACGGCATCCGGGGGTGGTCCCAGACCAGCCAGGCGGCCCGGCGGCCGTCCCGGGTCAGCCGCGGACCGGTGACGAACCGGTGTCCGTCGTCGGCGAGTTCGCGCACGGCGGAGCGGTCGGCGGCGGCCGAGCCGTCCAGCGGCACGGCCGCGAGCACCCGGCGCACGTCGCCGGGCCCCTCGCCGGTGAACTCCTCCAGCACGCACCACGCTTCGTCCCGGTCGAGCAGCAACTGCGGCTCGGCCCAGCGCAGTCCTCCGCCCACCGCGGAGAGGGGGGTGAGCGGTCTCGGCGCGCCGCCGGACCCGGGCTCGTACGCGTACAGCCGCTGGTCGGCGAAGTGCGCGAACACCACCAGGACCCCGCCGTCGCGCACCGCGGCGGCCCAGGGCTGCCCGCCGTACTCGACGACCCGGCTGCGCACGTTCCACGGCGGCGCGAGCACGGACTCCCGCGTGCCGTCCACGCGCCGCCGGACGAGGGTGCGGCGGCCGTTCTCGGCGGGCCGGGGCGCGGTCCACCACACCTCGTCGCCGACGAAGCCCACGTACTCGGGGCGTCCGTCGTGGGCGGCCGCGAGGGCCGCGTCGACGGGGGACGGCCAGGAGCCGTAGGGCAGGACGCGTACCTCGCCCTCCGGGGCGCCCACGACGCGGTTCACGCCGTCCGCAGGAGCCGGTCGAGGACGCGGACGCCGAAGTGCAGCGCGTCGATCGGCACCCGTTCGTCGACCCCGTGGAAGAGGGCCTGGTAGTCGAAGCCGGGCGGCAGCTTCAGCGGGGCGAAGCCGTAGCCGGTGATGCCGAGCCGTGAGAACTGCTTGGCGTCCGTGCCGCCGGACATGCAGTACGGCACCACGTGCCCCTCCGGCGCGAACTCCTCGACCGCGGCCCGCATCCGGGCGAACAGCGGCGCGTCCACCGGTGCCTGCAGGGCGACTTCGCGGTGGGCGAACTCCCAGTCGACGTCGGGCCCCGTCAGTGCGTCCATCGTCGCCCGGAACTCCTCCTCGCCGCCGTGCAGATACCGTCCGTCGACGTATCCGACGGCCGTCCCCGGGATCACGTTGAGCTTGTAACCGGCGTCCAGCATCGTGGGGTTGGCGCTGTTGCGGACGGTGGCCTCGACGAGGGAGGCGGCCGGTCCGAGCTTCTCCAGCAGGCCGTCGACGTCGCTCAGGTCGGTCTCGACGCCGTACAGCGCGGCGAGTTCGGTGAGCGCGGCCCGGACGGTGGGGGTGAGCCGCAGCGGCCACGTGTGCTCGCCGATCCGGGTGACGGCCGCGGCCAGCCGGGTCACCGCGTTCTCCCGGTTGACCTTGGAGCCGTGTCCGGCGCGCCCGTGCGCGGTGAGCCTCAGCCAGCCGGTGCCGCGCTCGCCCGCGGCGACGGGGTAGATCTCGCGTCCGGCGCCGTCGTGGAAGGTGAACGCCCCGGACTCGCCGACGGCCTCGGTGCAGCCCTCGAACAGCTCCGGATGCCGGTCGGCGAGGAACCCGGAGCCGTCGACGGCGCTGGCCTCCTCGTCGGCGGTGAAGGCGACGACCAGGTCGCGCCGGGGCCGCACGCCCTGCCGGGACCAGGCCCGCAGCACGGCGAGGATCATCGCGTCCATGTTCTTCATGTCGACCGCGCCGCGGCCCCACACGACGCCGTCGCGCACTTCGCCGGAGAAGGGGTGCACGCTCCAGTCGGCGGGCTCGGCCGGGACGACGTCCAGGTGGCCGTGGACGAGCAGGGCGTCCGCGCCGGGGTCCAGGCCCTCGATCCGGGCCACCACGTTGGTGCGGCCCGGGGTGCGTTCGAGCAGCGTCGGCTCGACGCCCGTCTCGGCGAGCAGCGCGGCCGCGTACTCGGCGGCGGGGCGTTCGCGGCAGTCGCCGCCGCCCCGGTTCGCGGTGTCGAGTCGGATGAGGTCGGAGGTGAAGCGGACGACCTCGTCCCGCGCGTGTGCGTCAGCCATACTGCTCCTCGATCGCGGCCGAGACGATCGTGGTGACCGCCTTGAAGGTGCGGATGCCCTCGTACATGGTGCCGCTGGTGTACGCGACCTTCCGCTCGCCGACGCGGTCGACGCCGGGCACCACGGTGGCCGCCATCGCCAGGTGCTCGGCGTCGAACTCCACGGCGACGGCGAACGGGCCTGCCCGCAGCGGCTCCTGACGGACCGCCAGCCCGGCCGCCTCCTGCGCCGCCGCCCGGATGTCGGCCGCGGTGCGGGCCGGTGTGCGGCACACCGCCGCGTAGCGTGAGACATGGTCCTTGACCGCCACCTTCAACGCCCCGGGCGCGTAGCCGAGCGCGTCCTCGCAGGCCACGTCGTCGCCGGTGACGAGGACGACCGGCACGCCGAACTCGGCGGCCACCCGTGCGTTGAGCAGCCCCTCGCTGGCCCGCACGTCGTCGAGCCAGACGCCGGTGATGGAGTTGGCGAGGTAGGTGTGGGCGAGGACGCCCTCCATCCCGGCGCCCGCGTGGTAGCCCACGAACGCGATGCCGTCGACGTCGCCGTGCTGGACGCCCTCCACCATGGACAGCGACTTGTGCCGCCCGGTGAGCATCTGAGCCCGCTCGTCGAGCTGCTCCAGAAGCAGGTTGCGCATGGTCCAGTGGGCCTCGTTGATCAGGACCTCGTCGGCCCCGCCGGTGAAGAACCCCCGCACGGCGGCGTTCACGTCGGAGGTGAACATCGTGCGGCAGCGTTCCCACTGCGCGGTCCCCGGCAGCACGTCGGCGGGCCAGGTGACGCCGGTGGCGCCCTCCATGTCGGCGCTGATCAGGATCTTCACGTCCGCGGCCCCCGTCCGGTCCAGTGAGTCCGAGCCTAGGACCTCCGCGGTCGATCACGGTGGAGAAAGGCCGCGACGCTCCTGGACACAGCCGTCGGCGCCGCCCCCGGCACGGCCGTTGGCGCCGCCGTCGGCGGACGTGCTCTGATCTGTCGCGTACACATCCGCACCGTGGTGACCGCGTGTCCGCGCCGCGGTGATGACGAGGGGGATCGGCCATGACCGCACACACCACGCTGTCGGCGGAGCGTTTCGAGGCCGACCGGCCACGCCTGCGCGCCGTCGCCCACCGGATGCTCGGCTCGCTCGGCGAGGCGGACGACGCGGTGCAGGAGACATGGCTCCGGGCGAGCCGGGCCGACGTCGGCGACGTGGCGAACGTCAGCGGGTGGCTGACCACGGTGGCGGGCCGGGTGTGCCTGAACATGCTGCGCTCCCGTGGGCGGCGGCACGAGACGCCGCTCGACGCCTGGAGCGCCGACGCCGCGGGAGCGGCGGCCGCCCCGGCGGAGGGCGGCGACCCGGAGGAGGAGGCGCTCCTCGCCGACGCGGTCGGGGTGGCGCTCCTGGTGGTCCTGGACACCCTGGCCCCCGCCGAGCGGCTGACGTTCGTCCTGCACGACCTGTTCTCGGTGCCGTTCGACGACATCGCCCCGCTGATCGAGCGCACGCCGGCCGCCACCCGCCAGCTGGCCGGGCGGGCTCGCCGCCGTGTGCGGGGCGGCGACGCTCCCGCCGTCGACCGGGTCAGGCAGCGCGAGGTCGTCGACGCCTTCCTCGCCGCCACCCGCGGCGGCGACTTCGAGGCGCTTGTGGCGCTGCTGCATCCGGACGTGATCCTCACCGCCGACCGTTTCGTGATCCCGACGCCCGGTCCGGTCGCCGTGAGCGGCGCCCGGCCGGTGGCCGAGGGCGCGATGGCGGCGACGGGACGGGCCCGGTTCACCGGTCCCGCCCTGCTGGACGGCACGGTGGGCCTGGTGATGGCGCCGCACGGAAGGCTGCGGCTCGTGCTCGTCTTCACGTTCGCCGAGGACGGGATCACCGCGATCGACGTCGTGGCGGACCGCGAGCGGCTGGCCGGGATCGAAATGGCGGTGCTCGACGCCGCGGCGACCGACGCCCCCGCCCTCGACGACTGACGCGTCCGCGAGGCGGCGGCCGCAGCGCACGGCCGCCGCCTCGCG
>NZ_JBEPBI010000128.1:0-22743 GCF_040299045.1 Streptomyces sp. NPDC001027 | reverse complement strand
CCCATGACGCCCTGAAACACAAGATCAGTCGCCCTGCGCAACCGGCGCCCCGGCTCACGCGTCGCACCTGACATGGAACGTGCTTGGCTCTTCTCTCTCATCCCGCTCGTGATCGGAGCGGCCTTTCTCTGCGTCGGCGCGTACGGACTCCGGCGCGCCGACGCACTCCGGCGCACCGGTCTCACCGCGCAGGGGCGGATCGTCCGTCATGAGGTCAGTCGAGGCGACGAGGGAGCCGTCTACTACCATCCGGTCGCGGCCTGGACGGCCCACGACGGTCAGGCGTGCGAGTACCCGTCCCGGTTCGGGCGCGGCTCGACAGCGGGCGCCTTCGGCGTGGGCGCCCGGGTCGTGGTGCGGTACGACGGTGACAATCCGCGCCGGTTCGCGATCCAGGGCTGGGAGACGGCGACGGTCGACCGGGTGTTCGCCGTCGTGGGATCGCTGCTCACGGCCGGCACGTCGCTCACGCTGCTGATACGACTGCTCGCCCTCTGACCGCTTCGGCCCGTGGCGACGCGGAGCGGCCAGGCGTCTGACGCCGAGAAGGGCGCCGGCGAGTCGGCCTCGGAGGCGAACGTACCGTCGGCCGCCCGATCTCCGGCACGGCTCAGTAGTAGCCCTTGTCGCCGTCGAGCAGCTCGCGCACGATGTCCAGATGGCCGGCGTGCCGGCCGGTCTCCTCGATCATGTGCATCAGCACCCAGCGCAGGGTCGCGGCTCCGGACTTGAACTCCTTCTGGCGCCCGGCGTCGTCCAGATGAAGGCTCGCGACAATCTCGTCCGAGACGGCGCACTGCTCGGCGTACTCGCGCAGCAACCGCTCCAGCGGCACGCCCTCGACGCGCATGTCCGCGTCCTCGACGGACTCGTCGAACTGCGGGCCGGTGGCCGGACGTCCCATGAGCATGACCTCGAACCAGCAGTGCTCGACCCACCGCATGTGGGAGACCAGGCCCGCGACCGTCATCAGCGGCGACGTCGGGATCACCACCCGGTGGGCGTTCTCCGCCGAAAGGGCCTCGCACTTCCAGTGGATGAGCGCCCGCTGCATGTTCAGCCAGGCGATCAGCTGGGTCCGCTCATCGGCATCGAAGGCGGGACGCGTGCGGGAGGGGAGAACCATGGCGTCGACAGTAACGACATCCGATGCACCGCGCTCATCGTTTTCCCGCGGTTCAGGTAGTCGGCGCGACGCCCTCGGTGACGTCCAGATCGGTGTCGAGCAGATGGTGGTCGGAGTACGCCGACGGTTGCACATGGCGGTCGAGCGCGGTGACGCCTCGCAGGAAGACGTAGTCGAACTTGCTGTGCCAGTCGGTGGTCGTCTGACAGCCGTCCGCGGGCGAGGGATGGCACTGGGGGTCGGCGTCCACGGCCAGCGCCCACATCGGGGCCAGTTCGGGAGCGTCCGGCACGGCGTTGAAGTCGCCGAGGACGATCGCGCGGTCGTGCCGGGCCACCTCCGCGGCGAGCACGCCCACCTGGTCGGCCCGGACCGATTCCTGACGTCGTTCGGCGAGGTGGGTGTTGAAGACGCGGACGAGCCGACCGCCCACCGAGGTGGTGATCGCCATGTACCCGCGGTCCTCGGAGCCGCCGTCGGGATACTCCACGTTGACCCGGTCGGCGATGGGCGCCGCCGAAAGAAGCGCCTGGCCGTAGCCGTCCGGGCTCCACGGCACTCCCCCGCAACGCCCCCAGTCCTGGAGGACGGTTCCGTACGCGACGTGGTAGACGAGCCCGTAACGCCTTTCCAGCTCGTTTCGGATCCTCGCCACGTCACTCGCGCACGCTTCCTGGAAGCCGATCACCTGGGGCGCGTACGCGGCGATCTCCGCGGCCCGGTCGACGTTGCTCTCCTCGCAGGGGTTGCAGAGGTTCCACGTCATGACCCGGTGGGGCACGACCTCCCGGACGGCGTCGGCGGGCAGCGCCCCTCCGACGAGGGCGTCACGCGGTGCGCTGGGGCCGACGAGCACCGCGCAGGCCACCGTCATGGCGCCTGCGAGCCATCGCGCACCCCCTGTGAACACCCGCGCCTCCTCGACCTCGATCGTCCTTCAACTGACGGCTGCACGCCCGAGGTTACGTGACGCACCTGTGAGCGCCACACCTGCCGGTGATCGTTGACCCCGCCCCGGTCATGCCCGCGGAACCCGGCCGCCCGCGGCCCTCACTGCGGCACCACCCAGTCCGGCGTCCAGGTTCCGGCCGCGTCGTGGCCGGTCGCCGTGGCGGCGAGGTGTGCGCGGAGGGTGGTCAGCGCCGGGTGCGGGTTGTCACGGCGCCACAGGAGCGAGTGCGGGTAGACGGGTGTCGGGTCGGTCACCGGGATGCGGCGCAGGCCGTGACCGGCGGGCCAGACGAGGCGGGTGTGCCCGCCCATGAAGGTGGCCAGGGCCGGGGTGTCGGCGATGGTGTCGAGGAGCGCGTCGGAGCCGAAGTTGGGGCCGGTCGCCTCGATCGTGAGGCCGAACCGCGCGACGAGGTCGTCGTAGTAGGCAGCCCACTCGGTGCCGGGGACGATGCCGGGCATCCAGATGCGGTGCCCGCGGAGCTGGGCGACGGTGAGCGACCGGGCGCCCGCGAGGGCGTGGGCGGGGCCGGTGAGGAGCTGGAGCGGCTCGTCGAGCACCCTGACGGACTCGATGTCGTCGGGCAGGGGCCGGCCGGGCACGGCGACCGCGCGGAACGACGCGTCGATGGCGCCGGACCGAAGGGCGGCGACCGCCGTCTCGACGTCGAAGAGCATCATCACGTCGAGCTCGACGTCGGGGTGCGCGCGATGGAATCCGCGCATCAGGCCCGACTGCGCGCTGCGCGAGGCGAGCACGTCGACGCGCAGCGGCCGGCGGCCGGGGCGCACCGACGCGAGGGCGCGCTCGGCGACGCGCAGCAGTTCGCGCGCCTGAGGCAGGAACGCCTGTCCGTCGATGGTGAGCTCGGCTCCGCGTGGGGCACGGGTGAACAGTCGCACGCCGAGGGTGCGCTCCAGCGCGGCGATGCGTTTGGAGACGGCCTGCTGGGTGATCGACAGGTCGGCCGCGGATTTCTGGAACTGGCCCGATTCCGCGACGGCGACGAAGGTGCGTACCGCTTCGAGATCCACGTCGCCACCCTAGTGAACAACCGATGGTTGTTCACTGCGGGCAGGTCGGTTGTTTGACCTGGCGCTCTCCTGCCGATTGCCTCTCATCGGTCAACGTCGGTTTGTTCGGGCGTGGCATGGAGCGAGGGGGTGCGCTGAGCGTGACGGGCAGAAGACGGTTGGGCCGGCGGTTCGGCTGGCTGTGGGCGTCCTATGCGGTGAGCGCCTATGGGTCCGCGCTGGGGTTCGGGGCGCTGCCGCTGATCGCCGTTCTGGTGCTGCACGCCGGACCCGCCGAGGTGTCCGCCCTGTCCGCGGTGGGGCCCGCCGTGGGTGCTCTGATCGCGGTGCCGCTCGCGCCGTGGGTGGAGTTCCGGCGCAAGCGCCCGGTCATGATCACGATGGACCTGGCCCGGTGCGCGGCCATGGCGACGATCCCCGTCGCCTACGCCTTCCAACGGCTCGGTTTCGTCCAGCTGCTGGTGGTCTCGGCCGTGGTCGCCGCGGCCAAGATCGCCTTCAACGCGGCCGGCGGCGCCTACCTCAAGGCCCTCGTCCGACCGGACGACCTGCTCGTGGCCAACGCGCGGTTCGAGTCCACGAACTGGAGCTCCATCGCGGTGGGACCGCCGCTGGGCGGGGCGGCGATCGGCCTGTTCGGGCCCGTCACCACGGTGGTGGCCGACGCGCTCAGCTACCTGCTCTCCGCGTTGGGCATCGCCGCGATCCGCGGCGGGGAAGAAGCACCGCGACATGCCGACGGGGGCCCGGTCCGGGCGGGCGGCCTGCTCGACGGCTGGCGACACATCATGGGCCACCCGGGTCTGCGGCCCCTCTACCTCAACCAGATGCTCGTCGCCGGTCTGATCATGGCCACCGAGCCGCTGCTGGCCGTGCTCCTGCTTCGCCGGCTCGGCTTCCCGCCCTGGCAGTACGCCCTCGCCTTCGCCGCCCCCTGCCTCGGCGGACTCATCGGCTCCCGGCTCGCCCCCCGTGTCGTGGCCCGCTTCGGCCGACGCCGGGTCTTCCGTACCGTCGGCGCCCTGCGCGCCGTCTGGCTGATCGGCCTGGCCTTCGTCCGTCCCGGCGTCGTCGGCCTCGTCACCGTGATGACGGTCGAGCTGGCGATCATCGTCAACATGAGCCTGTACAACCCGGTGCTCGCCGCCTACCGGCTGGAACACACCCCCGAGCATCTCGTGGCCCGCACCCTGTCGGCGTGGTCGATCGGCCAGCAGGCGTCCATCGCCGTCCTCACCGCACTCGCCGGGCTGCTCGCCGACGTCACCGGCCCGCGCACCGCGCTCACGGTCGCAGGACTGCTCATCCTGACCACACCGCTCCTGCTTCCCCGACCGGACCGGACGTCGTCGCGGCACGAGCCGGCGCCGTCCCGCGACCACGCATGAGACACCACGAGCCGCCCCGCCCCGCCCCCGTAGAGCGCTGTCCTGTCTACCGTCGTCTGCACGGTCGGCCCCCGGACGTGGTGTGCCGGTGACCGGTCGCGGGCTCACGGCGCGGGCTCATTGCGCGGCCGCAGGCGGCGCGTCCGGCCGCCTGCGGGACACGGGGCGGCGTCACGATGGTGCGTCGCCGCCGGCCACCGCCTCGGGTTCGTCGGACTGGTCGTCCACGAGCGTGGCCGGTCGCCGCACCACGAGGTTCTGCACCTGGTACGACATCTCCTTCAGTTGCGGAGCCGGCGCCGGGTGATAACGGCCCGCGCACACCGACAGGTTGACGATGAGGTAGGCGTGCCAGGTACGTCCCACCCCACGGCGGTCGGCGAACACCCGGCTGCCGTTCACCCACCAGACCACGGACCGTGAGCCGAACTCGACGCGCAGGTCGATCCACGCGCCGGGACTGACGGCGGGGTCGCGGTAGTAGAGGTTGCCGCCGCGAACGTGGTTGGTCAGCTCCAGGAGATCGGGGTTGTCGGGGTGGTACTCGAAGACGTCGATCTCCTGGTCGCCGTCCCGCCAGGTCCAGATGGCCGGCCAGGCCCCGACCTCACTCGGCAGCCTCACCCGCGCCTCGAGCACGTCGCCCGCCCGGACGGTGAAGTCCTCCTCGCTGCCCTCCGTGGTGAGCAGGCCGGTCTTCCAGAAGCCGTCCGCGCGGCGGGTGGCGCGGAAGGTGCCCGAGCGGCTGTAGGAGGGATCGGCGGTGAGGTGATCGAGTTTGTTGTCGCCGGGGTTGACCGGTCCACCGTTCGGATACGCCCACGAACGCCCCGCCACCCATTGACGGGTGGAGGTGAAGTCCGCCGTGAAGACGATCTCTGGTCCGGACCGGATCCCCTCTGCCGACGGCGTTCCGTCGCATGCAGGATTGTCCATGCGCGGATGGTGCTCCGCATATGACTTCGGCATGCAGGTGGCGGGGAATCCCGCGGGAATGTCAACTCGCACGAGTGAACAACGCGGTTGAACCTCGGATTTCCGTCCCCCCAGGTCATCCCGCCGTTGACGTAGGGAACCCGTGCGGCCACGGCCGCGCCTCCTCGCCCTGACGCATCGCCTGCACCCCCGTCGAGTCAACCTCGGTGCGGTGTCACCGGTCCGGCGCATCCCGGGAACGGTTCTCCGACGCGTTCGTTCCCGAAGCTCGCACGGTGACCATGGGCCGAGCAGCACCAGTGCCGCTCTTGTCGGCCTCGTCGCATCCACGGCTCTCACCGGCCGGCCCGTCGGGCAGCCGTCGACGGGTTCCCGCACTGGCGCCGTCCCGACGCGAGCGGTTCGTCCCGACGACGGACTTCCAGGATCTGTTCCGCTTGAAGGGCAGCTCGAAAAGCCGGGCGAAGAGCCATGCCGCGAGCAGGGAGACCGGCAGGGCCACGACGAGCGTGAAGCAGAAGGTGGGCAGACCCGGCCCCACGTAACGCGGGGCCACCCGCCGGATCACGGCCAGGACGATCGGCAGATGGATCAGGTAGAGGCTGTAGGAGAACTCACCGAGACTCCGCACGGGACGCGTGGTCAGCAGTCGTACGAGAACGGCGGGTCTTCCGGTGGCCACGGCAGCGATCAGCAGGGTCATGGCGGGGGCGACGGCGAGATCCACCCAGAAGTAGTGCGTCAGCGTCCACACGGAACCCTGGACGACGCCGAGGGCGAGCACGGGCAGGGCGGCCAGCACGGCGAACCATCCCCACGGCAGACGTCGGACCCGGTCCGACGCGACGACGACTCCGGCGCCCACCATTCCGGCGACGAACACCGGCGCGAGATGCGGAGTGAGCCAGTTGTCGCCCTCCACCGGGGTTCCGCCGGGCGCCATCAAGCCGCGGACCACCACCGGAAGGGTCACGAGGCCGACCAGAACCGCCGCGCTCGACCGCCGCCGCACGAAGAGGAGAAGCGGGAAGACGACGTACAGTTCCGCTTCCACCGCGATCGACCAGAACGCGCCGTTCGGCGTCGGCTCCGTGAAGATGTCCTGGCCGAGGAGACCGTAGACCAGAATCGACCCGCCCGTGGGCGGTCCGGCATGCGAGGCCGGTACCACGAGCCAGGCGATGACCAGGCTCATGCACAGCGCCGCCCAGTACGGGGGCAGGATCCGCCAGGCGCGCCGGCGCAGGTACTCGGCGGCGCGCTCCGACCGCCAGCCGTGCCGCGCCGGGGAGATGGCCAGGGAGAATCCGGACAGCACGAGGAAGAAGACGACGGCCAGGCGCCCGTACATCAGCCCGTCCAGCCATCGGGGGGCCGAGCTGTCGGGGTAGCCGGGGAAGGTGTACAGCCAGCAGTGGAAGAGGACCACGTACAGGGCGGCCAGGCCCCGGAGACCGTCGAGGCCCTGCACTTGCCGGCGCACGGGCGCCCCGCTCTCCTCCTCCTTCTGCTCCTGCCCCGGTGGGGCGGCGTGAGCGAGAGCGCTATGGACCGCACGGCTCGAATCCACTGAAATCCTTCGACTCTTTCCTCGGACACCGCATTGTCGCGCGCCGGCGACACGCCCCGCCGTCGCCGTCTGATGTCGTCGGCGCGGCCTGCGGACGTCCCCCGACCCGCTCTTCCCGTGCGCGGGGCAGCACAGCGCCCCCGCAGTGAACTGGTACGCGGGGTCCCGTCGAGTCGTTCAACGGTGAGTCCATCGCCATTCAGATACCCTCATCATCGGGATGTTCAAGGTATCGTTCCTCGTCCGACGACAGGGAGGTGTGCCGATGGTCCGGTTGTCCCGGGCCCAGCAGCAGGAGCGCACGCGTGCGACCGTGCTGGCTGCGGCGAGAGCGGAGTTCACCGAGCGCGGGTACGCGGCTGCGAAGGTCGACGGGATCGCCGAGCGGGCCGAGTTGACCCGTGGCGCGGTGTATTCGAACTTCCCGAGCAAGCGCGCCCTCTATCTGGCGGTGCTGGCCGACACCACCGACACTGCCGACGCCGCTGCCATGGCTCACGCGGCCGACGCGGCCGGCGAGACGGGCCTGACCGGCGTGGCCAGGGTGACCGGGTCCGGCGACATCGACGGGGCTCCGCCTGCGGTGGCGCCCTCTCACCCGTCCCTCGCCGAGGCGCTCGGCGCGTTCGCCCGCGCCCGCCTCCAGGGACTCCCCCTGGTCGGCGAGACACCCGCCCTCGGTCAGGCGCTGCCGCGCTCCTTGGCCGGGGTGCTCGACGACGAACCGATCCGCACCGCCTTCGGGCAGGTGACCCGGCTGGAGGCGCTGCTCCTGGCACTCGCGCTGGAGTCGTGGACGTCTGCGGGGCCGCGCCCCGACCGGCAGGTGCGGCGGGCGGAACTGGTGCTGCGGCTGCTGGACGGGCCCGGCGCGTCGATCGATCCGGGGCTCGCGTTCGGCGACCCCTTCGACATCGCCCAGGCCTGCGCGCATCTGGGCCACCTCCCTCTCGCCGACGCCTGGGATCCCCCGCACCTGCCTTACGTCTCCGCGGCCCAGACCTGCCGGGAGCCGTGGACGCCGCCGGACGGACTGCGGGATCTGCTCACCGGTCGTCCGGTCGGGTTCGGCGAGGACGGTGTGGTAGTGGTCCTCGGCAGCCACCGACTGGAGGCCGTCGAGGAGAGCGTCCGTGCCGCGCAGGCCGGTGATCGGGTCACGGTGGCCGTGGCGACGGCCGACCCCGCGGAGACCGGACGCCTCGTGCGGCTGCGGATCGACGACTTCGCCCGCTGTCTGCGGCGGGTGTTCGTCCGGGACGGATGGCCGCGCCTCCGTGTCGTGCTGGACGACGACGGCCTGCTGGCGTCCGCCGTCGGCGTGATCGGCGCCGACGACACCGCCGAACACGCGGTGCGCGTACGGCAGGGCACGCTCGTCGCCCGGGCGCACGGCCGGGGCGCCGGACACGCCGCCGCCACCGCACCCGTACCCCCTTCACCCGCACCCGCGCCCGCGGGCCGTACAAGCCCGCCCCTTTCCCGCACCGCACCCGATGGGGCCGCACCATGACGCAGCACGTTTCGTCCCACCCGTCCGGCACCGACCTCCTGGTGCTCCACGCCCTTCGCTGCGCCGGCTTCTCGGGTCGCGCGAGCCTCGCCGCGGTGACCGGTCTCTCCGAGTCCGACGTGGAGTCGGAGCTGATCGACCTCGCCGTCGCGGGACTCGTCACCCATACCGCGGGCGACTTCGGCGGATGGGGCCTCACGGAGGCCGGCCGGACGGCTGACGCGGAGCGGGTCGCCGACGAGCTGGCGTCGGCCGGCGCCAGGGCCGCGGTGACCGCCTCGTTCGAGCGGTTCCTCGTCCTCAATCCCGAACTGCTCGACCTCTGCACGGCATGGCAGATGCGCAGCGTCGGCGGCGCCATGACGATGAACGACCACTCCGACGCCGCCTACGACGCGCGGGTCCTGGACGGGTTCACGGACTTCCACCGGCGTGCCGAGCCCGTCTGCGCGGAGCTGTCCGCGGAGTTGCTGCGGTTCCGGCGGTACTCCGTCCGGCTCGCCGAGGCGCTCGCCCGGGCGAAGGGCGGGGAGTTGGAGCATGTGGCGGACAGCACGACCTCCTACCACAGCGTGTGGTTCCAGCTCCACGAGGACCTGCTGGCCACGCTCGACATCCCACGCCGGTGACGCGCGTGCCGACCCCCTTGCCGCCTCGGGCGCCGACCCGTGTGCCACCTCGCGCGCCGACCCGCGTGCGCTCCCGAACCCGGCCGTCGCCCGGGACCGACGTCCCCCGGCCACAACACACGAAGACGACGACATGATGACGTGGATCCACCCGCTGTCGGCAGAGGTCGAGGAATCGGCGGAGGTGCTGGGCGGCAAGGCGCACGGCCTCGTCGTGCTCAGGCGTCTCGGGCTGCCCGTCCCCCCGGGGTTCGTCATCAGCACCCGGGCGTGCCGCGCGTTCTTCCGGGACGGGCGACTCCCGAGCGGCCTCGATGCCGAGCTTGCCGCCGCCGTCGCCGGCCTCGAAGCTGCGACGCACCGCAGACTCGGCGGCGCTGAGCGGCCGTTGACGGTGTCCGTCCGCTCCGGGGCGAGCGTGTCGATGCCCGGCATGATGAGCACCGTCCTCAACCTCGGACTCACCGCCGAGGCCACGACGGCACTGGCCGACGAGACGGGCGACCCGCGCTTCGCGCTCGACTCCCGCCTGCGGTTCCTGTCCGGCTTCGCCTCCGAGGTCCTCGGCGTGGGGAGGGAGAGCCTGGCCGCCGTGGAACGTGCGATCGCCGGACGCCGCACCGACACGGAGGGACTCGCCGAGGCGATCCGGGACGTCGAGCGGCTCGTCCGGGAGCACAGCGGCGCACCCGTACCCGACGACGCCGCCCGCCAGTTGGAACTCGCGATCGCCGCCGTGTTCTCCTCGTGGCACACGCCGCGCGCGAAGACCTACCGCGCACTGCACGACATTCCCGGCGACCTCGGCACGGCCGTGACCGTGCAGGCGATGGTGTACGGAAACCGGGGCCGGCGCAGCGGAACGGGCGTCGCGTTCAGCCGCGATCCCAACACCGGTGAGGGCGTTCCGTTCGGTGAGGTCCTGTTCGGGCGTCAGGGCGAGGACGTCGTCGCGGGCCGGTCGCTGACTCGGCCGCTGCACGAACTGACCGGCCGGGAACCCGAGGTGTGGGCCCGGCTGGTGGACGCCCTGGGCCGGCTCGAGGCGCACTACCGAGACGCGTGCTATGTGGAGTTCACCTACGAGGAGGGCGAGCTGTGGGTCCTGCAGGTGCGCCCAGGGCGGTTCGTGGGACGCGCGGCGGTACGGGCCGCGGTCGACCTCGCCGACGCCGGCGTGATCGGGCGCGACGAGGCGGTCCTCCGGGTCTCCCCCGAGCACCTTCAGCATGTGCGAACGCCCCGGATCGCGGTCGACGACGCACGGCAAGTCCTCACGCGCGGGCTGGGAGCGTGTCCCGGCGTCGCGGTCGGCAGGGTGGCGACGACAGCCGACAGCGCGGTGCGGCTCGCCGCGCAGGGACCGGTCGTCCTGGTGCGTCCGGAGACCTCGCCGCTCGACATGCACGGCCTGGCCGCCGCCGCAGGGGTCGTCACCGCCCGAGGCGGGCCGACGAGTCATGCGGCCGTCGTGGCGCGGGCGATGGGGAAACCGGCCGTCGTGGGGGCGGCGAACCTGACCGTCGAGGACGGTGTCGGCGTACGGGCGGGCAGTCGCACCCTGTCCGAAGGCGCCCTCGTCGCCATCGACGGCACCGGCGGGGAGGTGGTCCTCGGTGACCCTCGAGTCGTCTCGGCCGCCACCGACCCGCGACTGCACCGGTTGCTCACCTGGGCCGACGAGATCGCGGGCCCTGACCCGGACGGCGACGAAGCCCGACGCCTCACTTCGGCGCGGACCGTGCTCCTCCGGCGTCAGGAGACCGCCGAGCCTGACGAACACGGCGCCTGAGGTCCCCAGTCAGTCAGCGGGCAGACCGAACCAGCGGAGGAGCACGGGTCGAGCGTCGTCGGGGGCGTCCTCGGGTCCGCGGGCGTACCGTGCGAGCAGGGCCAGGTAGTCGTCGTGGAACGCGTCCAGCTCGCCCTTCGTGAGGTGGGTCAGGCTGCGTGAACCCCGCATCCATCCTTCGGACTCCGCCTGTCCTTCGGTGAACTGCCGGGCGAGTTCGACGTCCTCCTCCATCCTCATCCGGTCCAGCTCGGCCGACATCAGGCGCTCGGCGTCCGTCAGCTCATCCTGCGGCGGTCTGCGGATGTCGAGGCCGCGCACCCCTCGCCACCAGCGCTCACGCCCGGTGGAGCGCTCGGGGATGTCCTCGATGAGGCCGCTGCGCTCCAGCATGCGCAGGTGGTAGCTGAGCGTCCCGGTGTTCTCGCCGAGGGCGGCGGCCAGCGTGGTCGAGGTGGCGGGGCCCGCCGTGCCGAGGTGGCGCAGGATCCGCAGGCGCAGAGGGTGCGAGAGGGCCTTGAGCACCTCGGGGCTGTCGACCGTGCGCCGCCCGTCGGCCTGCGCTCCGCGTTCTTCCGTCATGGCCGCAGTCTACCCGTGCGGCAGAGATTTCTCTGCAGATCTTTCTCTGCAGAGAAATCTCTGCAATGATGGGATGCATGACGCCGAACCGAGTGACCCGCAACCGCACAGTCCGTCGCTTCATCAACGCTGCCGCCGCGGCGCTGCTCGCCTGCCTCGCCCTGGGAAGCGCTCCCGCACAGGGAGCCGAACAGGCCGCGGCGCTCCCCGAGTTCGACTTCTCCGCCTGTCCGGCCGTCGACGAGCTTCCCGCGGGTGCGGACCCGGGCACCTGGCGCTGCGAGGTCATGCACGCCACGGGACACCTGCGCATGGGCGCCGTCGACGAGCCGATCAGCGAGCCCATGAAGATCAGCTTCGCGGAAGGCCGTGTGAACGGCGTGTTCAGCCAGGTCTTCGGAGAGATGAGCGCCGCGCCCGTCAGGGTCGGAGGCACCCCGTTGACCCTGACGCCGCAGTACGGCGGCTATGCGGACTTCCTGTCCAACAGCAGCCGGCGCGGCGAGTTCGACATCAGATTCGCCGTGGGCCCGGCGCACGGACTGCCCGCCGTCCCGGCGCCGGGCTGCTCGGTGGGCGGCGGCGAGGACCCGGTGCACCTGATACTCAAGGACACCGAGCCCACCCGGGTGGTGTCCAAGGATCCCCTGATCGTCGCCTTCGGCGCCCGGGACGCCGAGTTCGCCGCCCCGCGCACCAGCGGGTGCGGGCCCCTGGGCCGTGCGCTCGACCGGGTGCTGGGACTGCCGTCCGCGGCCGGGGCGAACGCCTTCGACATGGCGGTCACGGTGGCCATCCGGCCCTACGCGTGATGCCGGGCCGGGCATGCCGAGCGGGTGAGCCGTGTCGCCCGCGACACCGGGACCGACGGCCCGCACCCGCCGAGGCGCGGGGGCCCGCTGTCAGTGCCCGGATCCGTGCCGACCGCCCAGCTGGTCGCGGTGCCGCGGATCGCCCAGGTGTGTGGCTTCGTCGAATACGGGCGCCGACTTGCCCTGCTCCTTGGTCCTCGACAACTGCACGATGCGGGCCTCGTGGTCGACGCCCATGACGGCGTCCGACGGGATCACCACGTCCTCGCCGAGAACCCACGGGCCGGTGTGCACCACGAGGAACCGCGGGCCCAGGTCCCTGGAGTACTTGCTGACCTTGCCGAGGTGTCCGTCCGTGGCGTCCACCTGGTATCCGGTCAGGTCGTCGTCCGCGGTGTGGCCCGCGGTCGGCACGCGGTGTGCGCCGTGTTCGCTCACGATGTCCTCCCTGTCGTCCTGGCACTCCGGGTGCCCGCTGAGGCGCGCGGCAGACGTGCGGGGACGTGCCGACGGCCGACGGAGTCTCCGGGACCTCTCCGCCGCCCCCGAGTCACCACGCCTGAGCCCACCCGTCCGCCGACGCCGTGTGCCAGGGCGGCAGTTGTTCGGGGTGCGCGAGTTCGTCGTCGACCAGGTCCTGCTAGCCTCCGGGCTCACCCCGGACCCCGCCGACCGACCAGCGACCGACGGCCACCGCCCCCTCTCGAAGGACCGACTCACCGCCATGCTCGACGGCACTCGCTCGACGACCGCGCCCAGTGACTGGACCGACCGTCTGCGCCGGTTCGGACATACGGCGCCTCCCCTGAGCGACGTGCGTGAGCGTCTGGTTCCGCCCTTCCCGGAGCCGGGCACGCGCGTCTGGGAGCGCCTGGGTCTCAGCCCCGCACGGGCGTGCCGCGCCGCGAAGGCGACGGGTTGGGTGGGTCCCGGGCTCGTCGCCCTCCTCGCCGGCGTGATCCGTTTCTGGCGCCTGGGCCGGCCGCACGATCTCATCTTCGACGAGACGTACTACGCCAAGGACGCGTGGGCGCTGCTGCGGCTGGGTTACGAGGGCACCTGGCCGGATCGCAAGATCGCCGACCCGGGCCTCCTGGCCGACCCGCAGAAGATCCCGCTCACCGACACGGGAGCGTTCGTCGCGCATCCGCCGACGGGCAAGTGGGTGATCGCCCTCGGCGAGGGGGCGTTCGGTCTCGATCCGTTCGGCTGGCGCTTCATGGCGGCGGCGCTGGGCACGCTGTCGGTGCTGATGCTGTGCCGCACAGGACGGCGTCTGTTCCGTTCGACGTTGCTGGGCTGCCTGGCCGGCGTCCTGATGGCGCTGGACGGCCTGCACTTCGTGATGAGTCGCGTCGCGCTGCTCGACCTCATCGTCATGTTCTTCGTGCTGGCGGCCTTCGCCGGCCTGTTGATCGACCGGGACCGGGCACGTGCACGGCTCGCGGCAGCCCTGCCGGTGGGGCCGGACGGCCGTGCCGCACCGGACCAGGACGCCGCGGCCCACGCCGGGACGGGTCTGCGCCCGTGGCGGCTGACGGCCGGCGTCTTCCTCGGACTGGCGGCCTCCACGAAGTGGAACGGCCTGTATTTCCTCGTCTTCTTCGTCGCGCTGACCCTGTTGTGGGACGTCGGCGCCCGCCGCACAGCCGGGGCCCGCCGCCCGTACCGCGCGGTGCTGCGCAAGGACCTCGGCTGGTCGCTGCTCTCCCTCGTGCCTGTCGCCGTGGCGACCTATCTGGTCACCTGGACCGGCTGGTTCCTGTCCGACGACGGCTACGGACGGCACTGGGCGGACGTCCGCGGGGGCACGTGGTCGTGGACACCCGCCCCGCTGCGCAGCCTCTGGCACTACGAACAGGCCGTGTACCGGTTCAACGTGGGACTGGACACTTTCCACAAGTACGAGTCCAATCCGTGGAGTTGGCTCGTCCTCGGCCGTCCTGTGCTGTTCTCCTACCAGTCGCCGAAGGCCGGCCAGGACGGTTGCCACACGACGTCCGACTGCTCGCAGGCGGTCCTCGCTCTGGGCACCCCGCTCCTGTGGTGGTCGGCATGCTGCGCGCTGGTGTATCTGCTCTTCCGGTGGGCGCTGCGCCGCGACTGGCGGGCGGGCGCCGTCCTGTGCGCGGTGGGAGCCGGTTACCTCCCGTGGTTCCTGTACCAGGACCGCACGGTCTTCGCCTTCTACGCCGTCGTGTTCGTGCCGTACCTGTGCCTGGCGGTGACGATGATGCTGGGCGCGCTGGCAGGTCCGCCGGGCGCGGACGAAGGGCGGCGCACCCGCGGCACGGTCGCCGCAGGCGTGCTGGTGCTGCTCATCGCATGGAACTTCATCTACTTCTTCCCGATCTACACGGGTCTGACGATCCCTTACGCCGACTGGCACGCCCGCATGTGGCTCGACACCTGGATCTGATCCGCCGTACGGCTCCCGCCTGGACGATCAGCGTCTGACGGCCTTCTCCCGGCCGACGCGGTACAGCTCCTGCGAGGTGGCGATGAGTTCGCGGCGTTCCTTCTTGGATCCCACCATGGGCTGGGAGCCGTGCAGGGACACCTGGGCGCTCTCGGGCAGGAAGCGGACGGTGACCAGTCCGATGGCTCCGGCCGCCATGAGGTAGAAGGCGGGCATCATGTCGTTCCCGGTGAGGTTCACGAGCGCTTCGGTGACCAGCGGGGTGGTGCCGCCGAACGCCGCGACCGCGAAGTTGAAGCCGATGCCCATCGCGGCGTAACGGACGGCCGTGGGGAACAGCGCCGGCAGCGTCGCGGCGCTGGGGGCGGCGAAGCACGCGAGCAGGGTGGACAGGATCAGCACGCCGAAGACCGGCGGCCAGGTTCCGTCCATCTTGATCAACAGGAAGGAGGGGACGGAGAGGAGGATCATGCCAGCGGCCGCGTACCCGTACAGGGGGCGTCGGCCGACGTGGTCGCTGAGCCTGCCGAGGAAGGTGATCAGCAGCACGATCCAGACCATGCCGAGCAGCACGAGGACGTCCGCGGACGTGCTGGAGCGGCCGAGGGTCTCCGTCTGGTACGTGGGGAGGAAGCCCGTGACCATGTAGTTGGTGACGTTGTAGAGCAGCACCAGGCCTGTGCAGATGAGCAGGCCGCGCCAGTGGTCCTTGACGATGGTCTTGAACTCGGCGCCCGCCGACTCCTTGGCGAGGCTGCGCTCGTGTTCGTCGAGTTGCTGCTGGAAGGCGGGCGACTCCTCCAGCTTGAGTCGCATGTAGAGACCGATCACCCCGAGCGGCCCCGCGATCAGGAACGGGATCCGCCAGCCCCAGGAGAGCATCTGCGCGTCACTGAGGGCGAGATTCAGCGCGGTGACCAGAGCGGAACCGAGCGCGTAACCGACGAAGGTGCCGAAGTCGAGCCAGCTGGAGAGGAAGCCCCGGCGGCGGTCGGGCGAGTACTCGGCGACGAAGGTGGTGGCGCCCCCGTACTCGCCGCCGGTGGAGAAGCCCTGCAGCATGCGGGCGAGGAGCAGCAGGATCGGCGCGGCGATGCCGATCGTGGCGTAGCTGGGGATGAGGCCGATGGCGAACGTGCCGACCGCCATCATGATCATGGTGGTGGCGAGCACCTTCTGCCGGCCGAGGCGGTCCCCGAGCGGGCCGAAGACCAGACCGCCCAGCGGGCGCACGACGAACGCCGCCGCGAAGGTGGCGAAGGACGAGATCACCTGCGCGGCGGGCGACGCCCCGGGGAAGAACACCTTGCCGAGGGTGGCCGCGAGGTAGCTGTAGACGCCGAAGTCGAACCATTCCATGCAGTTGCCGAGCGCCGAGGCGCCCACCGCTCGCCGGAGCAGGGGCCGTTCGACGACCTGCACGTCCTCGTCGCGGAAGGGACGCTTGTTCCGCTTCAGTCTGCGTGTCAGGTCCTGGCGGACCTGGACCGGCAGACCTGCCGTCTGGAGTTGTCCGGAGCGAGTCGGCCCGGGCTGTCCTTCGGTCTGTACGTCGGCCACTGCAGTTCCTTACCCGTCGTGCGTGAGCGACCCATGTGCGCAGCGTGAGGCACTGGGTGACTTCTGTGCGTATAGAGGCTGCTGCCCCCTTTCACACAGCTCATGCGGTGATCGCGGCCACATCGCCGCGTCCGCGTGACGCACCGGGCTCAGGTGGCGGTCGGCCAGGTCCGCAGCAGTGCGGCGATCCGTCCGGCGGTGCAGGCGGGGTCGAGGAGCAGGTCCTTGAGCGCGACGGCGTCCTCCCGGGCGGGTTTGACGGGGATTCCGACGGCTTCGAGATACATGACGCCCGTGGCGGCGGCCACCGCCATGTTGGAGCGCTCCAGCCAGCGGCACCGGCCCAGCGTGTGCACCAGCGCGGCGGCCTTGGCGTAGTGGCCGTCGTAGACGGGCTGTTCGAAGAGTTCGGCCCGGTGCCGGGCGACCGCCGAGACGGGGACGCCGTAGTCGTCGGGGGCCGGATCGTTCGCGCCGGCGGCCTCGGCGACCTGCAGGATCCAGGGGACGTCGATGTGCAGGTCCATCAGGCGGCGCGCGCTCCGGGAGAGGTCTGCCGGGTGGCGTCCTCGGCATCGTCGAAGACCGACTGGTGTTCGGCCAGGAAGCGGGCAGCCGCGTCCACCGCGCGGGCCCGCAGCCCGCTGGCGTCGTCCTGGACGAGCCGGGCGAGGTAGTCCCCCACGCTCAGCCCCAGGTCGGCGGCGCGCTTCCTCGCGAGCTCCGCCACGTCCTCGTCCACGCGTGCACCCAACTGAGTCTTGGCCATGCAGGCATGGTAACACTCGTTACCACGCCTGTCCGCTCCGGGCGCCGTCCCCCGGCCGCGGATGCATAACGACCGGTCGGTAGCGTGCCGGGCATGACTACTGCCACCCTCGAGCCGCGAGCCGGCCGCCGCTGCCAGTCACCGCTCAACTCCCTGCACGCGGCGCACTACTTCTCGCCCGACCTCGCACGGGAGTTGGGCGCTCTCGGCATCACGCATCCCCGGGCCGTGAACTTCGCCGCGCGTGCGGCCGCGCTCGGACCGGTCGGGGCCGGCGCCGTGACGGCGGCCTTCTACAACTACAAGCACGATGTCGTGGCACGGCACGTGCCGGCGGTGTGGTCGCTCGCCGCCCCCGCGCAGATCCTCCCGGCCCGCCTGCGCGCCGTCGACGCGACGCTGCGGCGACTGCTGGGCGAAGAGGTCCTGGGGTCCGCGCAGATGGCGGAGGCCGCGCGGCTCGCGTTGCGCGCAGCCGAGGCCGGGGAGCGTGGCGCCCGCCCGCTGTTCTCCGCGCACGCCGACCTGCCCGTCCCCGACGAGCCGCACCTCGCGTACTGGCATGCGGCGACGCTGCTGCGCGAACACCGCGGCGACGGGCACCTCGCGGTCCTGATGTCCGCCGGCCTGGACGGGCTGGAGGCCATGGTCACGCACACCGCCACGGGCAGGGGCATGACTCCGGCGTGGGTGTCGAACAGTCGCGGCTGGAGTCGGGACGACTGGAACGCGGCGGTGGACCGACTGCGCGCCCGCGGGATCCTGGACGACGGCGGCGAGCTCACCGAGCGCGGCGTCACCCTCCGCGAGGACATTGAGCGGGAGACGGACCGGCTGGACCGGGCGCCGTACGAGCGTCTCGGGGAGGACGGCGTCGCCCGGCTGACGGAGCTCGGCACGGCCTTCGCCCGGGCCGCGCTGGCGGCGGGGGCGTTCCCGGCGGACCTGATCGGCAAGGGGTGACACGGGGGCACCCGCGGCACTGTCCTGATCAGGTGCGCGACGGACCGGCCTGCGGGCGGCGGCCCCGGGGCTGAACTCGCTTAGGGATGCGCGCCAGCGGGGAAGCGGAGCAGGAGATTCACCCGGCTGTGGGATCATGCGCCCGTGAAAGCACCCTCCAGCCCCGCTCCGGGCGGATCCCCCGCCGAGCTCACGCCCAAGTCGTCCGGTTTCGCCGCCGAGTTCAAGGACGCCGTCACCCTGCGGGCCTTCGGACTCGTGCTCGGCGGCCTGCTCGTCCAGCTCGCCTTCGTCGTGTCCTACGTCGGCGCCTTCCACTCCCCCACGCCGCACCGGATACCCGTGGCGGTCGCCGCTCCGCAGCAGGCGTCCGCGAAGATCGTCGCCCAGCTCAACGCGCTCGACGGCGACCCGGTCGAGGCGACCGCCGCGCCGAGCGCCGCGGCCGCCCGACAGTGGGTCCTCACCAGGAAGGCCGACGCCGCCTTCCTCTTCGACCCGAAGGGCGCCGAGGACACCCTCCTGGTCGCGTCGGCGGGCGGGCCGTCGGTGTCGCAGACCGCCACACAGATCGCGCAGAAGATCGAGGCCGGGCAGCAGCGGCGGATCACCGTCACCGACATACGGCCCCCCAACGCCGGGGACGGGCGCGGCATGACGTCCTTCTACCTCGTCCTCGGCTGGGTGATCGGCGGCTATCTGACCGCCACGATCATGGGCATGGCGGCGGGTGCTCGCCCCGCCAACCGGCAGCGCACCCTGATCCGTCTCGGCGTGCTCGTGCTGTACGCGCTCGCGTCGGGGATCGCCGGAGCAGTCGTCGTGGGGCCCGTCTTCGACGCTCTCGGGGGTCACTTCTGGGCTCTGTGCGGCATCGGCACGCTGGTGGTACTCGCCTCGGCGGCGACCGCGCTGGCGCTGCAGACCCTGCTGGGTCTCGCGGGCACCGGCCTGGTCATCCTGCTCTTCGTGGTGTTGGGCAACCCGAGCTCCGGCGGGGTCTACCCGGCGCCGCTGCTCCCCGGGTTCTGGAGCGCGATCGGACAGGCTCTGCCGCCGGGGGCCGGCACCACCCTGGTCCGCAACACGGTGTACTTCTCGGGCCACGCCGTCACCACGGCCGCCTGGGTGCTCGGCGCCTACGCGGTGGGCGGCGCGGTCCTCGCCTGGGCGGCGTCCTGGCGGAACGAGAAACAGCTCCTCGACGCGCCCTCCGCCGAGGCCGAGACCCCGGCTCAGGCCTCGCCCGCCGTCTGACGCGACGTCCGGCCGCCCCCGAGGGACGGGACTGGGGACGGGGGGCGGCAGAGGGCGGGGGGCTGGGGGCCGGCGGGGGCGGGGTGCGGGATCGGGGCTCCGCCGGCGCCATGGCCGTCACGCCTGGGGAACCCGCCGTCGACGCACGGCCGTCGGGCCCGCCGACGGCGCACCGGCGCCTCGAGGCTCACGGCCTCGCGGCCGCGAGCTTGGGCGTGTCGCGCCTCCCGCCAGGCAGTGGCCCGTCCGGCGGGCCCAACGGGCGGGTCAGTCCGCGCAGGTTCCCGAGTAGGCGTAGCCGGGCAGCAGTCGCTGCCATCGTTCGCGGTCGACGGGGCCCACCACACGGCACAGCGCCGCGACACGGTCGGCGATGCCCAGGTCCCAGAGCCGGACGGTGCCGTCGTTGCCCGCGCTGGCGACCCTCCTGCCGTCCGGGGCGTAGGCGACGCTCCACACCGCTCGGGTGTGCCCGGTCAGGGTGGCGACCAGGCGTCGCCGCGCGGGGTCCCACAGCCGTACCGTACGGTCGTTGCCGCTGCTCGCGAGCGAGCGCCCGTCGGGACTGAACGCCAGTCCCCGCACCGAGCCGGCGTGCTGGCCGAGCAGCCCCGTCACCCGGGCCTCGGCCACGTCCCACATCCGGATGACGCCGTCGTTGCCCGCGCTGGCGAGGGAGCGGCCGTTGGGGGCGAACGCCACGGCGCGCACCGAGCCGCCCTTCGCGGTGAGGACGTCGGCGAGGCTGCCGTGCGCGACGTCCCAGAGCCGCAGGGTGAGGTCGTCGCTGCCGCTGACGACGGTGGCGCTGTCGGCGCTGAAGGCCAGACAGTTCACGAAGTCGGTGTGCCCGGTGAGCACCGTGGCCCGCGTCCCCGCCGGACCGCCCGCGGGCGACATCCTCCACAGCCGTACGGTGCGGTCGGCGGAGGCGGAGGCGAGCCAGCGGCCGTCGGGGCTGAACGCCACGTCGAACACGGCCCGGGTGTGACCGCCGAGGACGACCGGGGCGCGCCCGTCGGCGGTGACGGGCCACAGCCGCACGGTGTGGTCGGCCCCGGCCGAGGCCAGCCACCGGCCGTCCGGACTGAACGCCACGGCGTAGGCCGCGCCGCTGTGGCCGGTCAGGGTGCGGACGAGGGTGCGGCGCGCCACGTCCCAGAGCTGAAGGGCGCCGTCCGTCGCCGCGGAGGCGAGCATCCGGCCGTCCGGGCTGAAGGCGGCCTTCCAGAGCTCGCTGACCGGGTAGGCGCTGAGCGTGTGGCCGGTGAGGTCCCACAGGGCCACGGTCCCGTCGAAGCCGGCGGTGGCCAGCAGGTCGCCCTTCTCCGCGACGGCGACGGCCATCACGTAGTCCGTGTGCCCCGAGAAGGAGTCGACCGCGCGGCGCGTGTGGACGTCCCAGCGGACGATCGTGCCGTCGCCCCCCGCGGAGACCACCGTGTGGCCGCCGGGTCCGAAGGCGAGGCCGTTCACGTCGTCGTCGTGCCCCGCCAGAAGGCCGGTCTGCCGGCGGTCCGCGGGATCCCACAGCCGTACGGTGCGGTCCGCGCCGCCGGAGGCGAGCACCCGGCCGTCGGGGCTGAACGCCACGGCGAGGACATCGCCGCTGTGGCCGACGAGAACGCCGATGTTCCGGCGGGTGCGCGGATTCCACAGCCGTACGGTGCGGTCGGCGCCCGCGCTGGCCAGACGGGAGCCGTCGGGGGCGTACGCCAGCGCGAGGACGTCGCCGGAGTGCCCGGGCAGCAGGCCGGTCTGCCGGCGGGTCCGGACGTCCCACAGGCGCACGGTGCCGTCCTGACCGGCGGAAGCCACGGTACGCCCGTCGGGCGCGAAGCTCACGGCGCGGACGGGGCCGCTGTGTCCCGTCAGTACGCCGATCTGACGCCGGTCGGGCACCGACCAGAGCCGGATCGTCGCGTCCGAACTGGCCGAGGCCAGGGTGCGCCCGTCCGGCGAGAAGGACACCGATCGCACGGGACCGTGATGACCGGTGAGCTCCCCCACGGACCGTCGGGCGGCGACGTCCCACAGGCGCACGGCGCCGTCGGAGCTCGCCGAGGCCAGCAGTCGCCGACCGGGCCCGAAGACCACGCAGTTCACCGCTCCGTGGTGGCCGGTGAGCCGGCCCGCGAAGGCGTTGGCCTGCGTGCTGAGCAGAGCGCTGAGCGCCTCCGTGGTCCGCGAGGTGCGGTAGGCGGCCTCCGCCAGCAGCATCGAGGCCTCCGGCCGTCCGAACGCGAGTTGGGCGGAACTCGCCGCCATCGCCTGCGACAGTGCCGTCCTGCGCTGTTCGTCGGCGGAGGTGCGCTGCTCGAAGACCGTCGCACCGGCCAGGAGCGCCAGGGCCAGCAGGACCGTCAGCACGACGACCCCCGTCCGCTGCTGGCGCACCCGGCGCCGTGCGAGGCGACGGCGCAGGTCCTCCTCGTGGTCGGAGGCGCGCAGGAAGTCGGCCTCCACGGGCGTGGGCACGCTGTCCCGGCCGCTGGGGCCGGCCGCCCACTCCCGTGCGGCCGTCAGGCGGGCGCCGCGGTAGAGCAGACTCGGGTCGCGGTTCTCACGGTCCCATTCGCGGGCGGCGGCACCGAGTTGCTGGTGCAGGAGCAGATCGGCGCGCGTCGTCCTGACCCAGGTGCGCAGTCTGGGCCACGCCCGCAGCAAAGCCTCGTGCACGATCTCGACTCGGTCGGCGTCCACCGTCAGCAGCCGGGCCGTCACCAGTGCGTCGAGCGTGGCCCGTGCGGCGGCCTGGTCCCGCAGCCCGTCGAGCAGTTCGGACGTGGTGCGCGGCCGCCGGGAGGCTTCGTTGTCCTCGCCGACGCGCACCAGCCGCAGCAGCAGCCGGCGGGCGGCGTCCTGCCGGACCGGTGACAGCGCGGCGAAGAGGTCCTCGGCGGCGGTGGCGACGGAGCCGTGGATCCCGCCCGTCGCCAGGTAACCGGCCACGGTCATGGTGGAGTCGGTGCGCCGCTGCCAGGTCTCCCGCAGGGCGTGCCCGAGCAACGGAAGGACCCCGGGCCGGCCGATCGGGACGGCCGGGTCCGGGCCGTCGCCCGCCGGGCCCGGCGTGTCGGCCGCGCCCAGGTCGCGCAGCAGCAGCTCGACCAGTCCCGGCTCCAGGGAGGTGCCGGTCGCCGTGGCCGGACGGACGATGCACTCCCGCAGCTCGTCGGTGGTCATCGCGCCGAGCGCGAACAGCCCGTCGCTGACGACCGGGACCAGCGGCGGGTACTCCAGGCAGCGACCGGTGACGTCGGCGCGCACCCCCAGCACCACGGTGAACGCCGGTCCGTCAGCCTCGGGTGCGTCCTCGGATCTGTCCTCGGGTGCGTCCTCGGGTGCTTCTCCGCCGCCGGCGAGTGCGGCGAGCGCCGCGACGTAGGCCCTGCGTTCCGTCTCGTCGTCGCAGAGGGTGAAGACCTCCTCGAACTGGTC
>NZ_JBEPBI010000127.1:0-22929 GCF_040299045.1 Streptomyces sp. NPDC001027 | reverse complement strand
TTATCTGCACGCCGCTCGGGGGATAGGGCATCGGCAGCCAGTCCTGCGCGTAGGTGCCGGCCGCCGCGATGCGGGTCGTCTCGTCCGTGCGCGGGTCCGGCGTCGTCCCGGGCCCGCCCGCCGCCGGGTCGCCCCGGAGAGCGGACGGGCGCAGCATGGATACGCGGGGGCGAAGAGTCGGAACCGGTGCGAGACAGATCGGAAGGGGGCGGGCAGACATGACCCGCTTCATGGACGTCCACCACGGCATGCACGGCATCACCGCCGACCAGCTCCTCGAGGCCCACCAGGCGGACCTCGCCATCGAGGGTGAGGAGAACGTGCACTTCGAACGCGCCTGGGCGGACCCGGAGTCCGGCACGGTGTACTGCCTCTCCGAGGCCCCTTCGGCGGAGGCCGTGCTCCGCGTCCACGAGCGCACCGGTCACATGGCGGACGAGATCCATCCGGTGCCGCTGGTGGTGTGAGACGGCGCGCTCGGTCGCCGGGGCGTCAGGAAGCCGGGACGTCGGGTCGTCAGGGCTTGGCCGCTGATACGGCCGTGACGGTCACCTTGTTGTCGCACTCGGCGAACTGACCGTCGTCCAGGGCCACTTGGTGCGCCCCGGAGCCCGGCAGGCCGATCACCACGGTCGGGTACACGGACGGCGCCGCGCCGGACTTGCAGTACCCGTCGGCCTCGCCGTGCACCTGCACGAAGGTCAGCTTCGTCCACGCCTTGCCGCCCGGGGCCAGCGTGACCGGCGAGGCGGACCCGGTGGTCGTGACGGCGAGCGGGGAGTTGTGCTCGGGAGAGCCGTTGCCGGCCCCCGCGACGGACGGGTGCCCCTTGAGCACGCACGCCTTCGTGGAGACGTTGACGAACTGGACGATCGCGGCTCCGGTCCCGGTCCCGACCGGCCGCTCGGCGGCCTGCCACGCGGAGACCTCGAGGCTCTTCGCGGCGCAGGCCGCGACGACGGCGGGCGCGGACGCCGACGCGGACGCCGATGCGCCGGGAGCGGCGGAGGCACTGGAGGCGGTGGAGGGCGAGGCGCTGGGAGCGCCGGGCGCGGAGGCGGTGGGGGGCGCGGAAGCGGTCGGGTGCGACGCGGTGGGCGTCCCGGCGGTCGATGCGCTCGCGGACGGGGAGGTCGCGGGCGCGGAACCCGCAGGCTTCGGCTGCGCGGGCTTCGAAGACGACTCGGTCGGCTGGCACGCCGTCACGAGGAGCGCGGCCGAGGCGACGACGACGGCGGCAGCCGCGGCCTTCCTGACCCGGCCTGCGACCCCGGCCCGATTGCCGACCGTCCCCCGGCCGCCGTTCCCGCCCATGCCGTTCACGCCGTTGCCGTTCATGCCGTCCCCCAAGGTCTTCGGTCGACGAGGGAACTCGCCCCGCCGTACTCCTGGCCACTGCTACTGCTACTGCTACTGCTCAGCGGCACAGACGGGAGGGACGGCTCACCGGGTTCGGTCGGTCGTCGATCTGTGACGCGGCGGTGACGAGACTCCCGCTCGCCGTTCCCGGGCCGCCGGGCGACGATGGACACAGGACGGGGCGAGGGGGTGTTCCTGTTCGGGCACTGCAGTGGGAGGCACCCGTGACGGGCACCGCGACGACCGAGACAGCCGGAACGACGGACGTCCTCATCGTGGGCGCAGGCCCGGTCGGGCTGAGCGCTGCCGCGGAGCTGCGCCGGCACCGTGTGCGCTGCCGCCTCGTCGACCGCCTGCCGGAACGGCTGCCGTACGCCAAGGCGGTCGGCATCCAGCCGCGCACGCTGGAGATCTGGGACCGGATGGGCCTGGCCCGCACGATGCTGGAGGCCGCCGCCGTGCTGCGCGGTCAGCTGATCTACGTCAACGGACGCGAACAGTCCCGCATCGACCTCGAACTGCCGCCCGAGGTGCCCTACGAGTTCGCCGCGCTGCCGCAGTACGAGACCGAACGTCTGCTGGAGGAGTACGTGGCCGGCCTCGGCGTCCTCGTCGAGCGCGGCGCCGAACTGCTGTCGTTCAGCCAGGACGAGGACGGGGTCACCGCCCGCCTGCGCACGGCCTCCGGCGCCGAGGAGGAGCTGAGGGCGGGCTATCTGATCGGCTGCGACGGTGCGCACAGCACCGTGCGCAAGGGGCTGGGCCTCGCGTTCGAGGGGGCGGCCTTCGCCGAGGAGTACATGCTGGGCGACGTCGAAGCGGACTGGGACATGCCCCACGGCTACGGCATCCGCTCCCTGCACCATGCCGCCGACGGTTCCACGGACGACGCGCTGATCTGCGTGCCGCTGCCGGGCGCCGGCCGCTACCGGATGTCGATGCTGGTCCCGCCGGAGCTCTCCACGGCGACGCGCGGCGGATCGCGATCGTCCGGACGGATGGCCGAGGGCGGCGCCGGCACTGACGCGCACGCCGACGCCGACGTTGACGCTGACGCTGGTGTGACGCACGGTCTCGAAGGCGGCCGGACGCCGGAGTTGCATCACCTTCAGGCCGTCGTCGACCGCCTCGCGCCGCGGCCTGCGGTGCTCTCCCGGCTGCGCTGGTCGTCCGTGTTCCGCATCAGCCACCGCATCGTCGACCGCTACGGCGAAGGACGCGTCTTCGTCGCCGGGGACGCCGCGCACATCCATCCGCCCACCGGTGCCCAGGGCATGAACACCGGCATCCAGGACGCCTGCAACCTCGCCTGGAAACTGGCGTCCGTCATCCACGGGGAGGCCGGTCCGGCACTGCTGACCACGTATGACGCCGAGCGCCGGCCGGTGGGCGAGGAGGTCGTCGGGCGGACGGTCCGGCACGCCACCCGCGGCATGGAGTCCGACCCCGACGACCCCCGGACGGTGCTGCTGCGCGAGGCCCAGCTCCTGATCGACTACCGGGACGGCCCCCTGGCCACCGACCCGCACGGCCCGCCCGGCGCTCCCCAGCCCGGCGACCGCGCCCCCGACTGCCGCGGTCTGACCGCCCCCGCCTCCGCCTCCCCTGGCGCCTGCTGGACGTGCTGCGAAACCGTCCGGGCCACGTGATCCTCCTGTACGGCGCGGGCCTGACCGACCTGGCGGCGATCGCCGAGGCCGGCCTGCACACCGCCGCCGTCGCGGGCGCCGTCACCGTGGCGGTGCTCGACGGGGACACCGCGCCGTCCGCTCCCGACGCCCTGCCGGTGCCCGCCTACCGCGACACGGCCGGCGAGTTCGCCCGCCTCTACCGTCCCGACGGCCCCACCGGCTTCGTCGTCCGCCCCGACGGCTATCTGGCGGCCCGTTTCCCCCTCACCGCCACGAGGACAGCCTTGTCGGACTACTTCACGACCCTCTCCGCCCCCACTGCGTCCCGCCGGGTCACCACCGAAGCGTGACGGCGAGGAGGGGTCCGGCGGCGGGGCGGGGCCCGACGGCGCCTACCGCTTCTGCGCCCGGTAGCGCTTCATCAGCGCGGTGATCCGTGCCTGGTCGGCCTGGCCGTTGAGTTCGGCGATGAGGTCATCGGGGCACAGCTCGTAGAGATCCCCCCACCACCGACGCCCCCGGTTGTCCCACACCCGATAACCCCCCGGCACCCCCCTGGCCACATACCGCCGCCTACTCACAAGCCCCCCGTCCCCCACACCCTCATGCCACCCCAGCCCGCGACCCTACGCTCCCTTCAACCGGCCGGCGATGGAATAAAGCAGTCACCCACCCGCCTCACAGTGCACCGCCAGGAAACCGACCGGCCGAGCGCGTTTCCCCTGACCACATCGTCTCCGGTCACGCATCCCGCACGCGTACTTGACGTACTTGACGTACTTATGCACTGAAGGCATGCTGATTCCACGAGCCCTACGGGAGGTCGGCATGTCCGCAATACATTTCGAGAGCTACACCGAGGCGCGTGCACACCTGAAGGAGCTTCTCGACGCCGCGGACGAGGGACGGGTCGCGACCGTGCGTCGGGCCAGTGGCTGTGCTGCGGTCGTAGATGTCGAAAGGCTGCGCCGCTACCTGTCCTCAGTGTGCGCGTCCAGGACCGAGGTCGTCGCGGAGGCGGACGGATGGTCGATCTTCATTCCGGGGCTCCCCCTCGCGGCAGACGGACCGACCTTTGACGACGCCGTGAACGAGATGGTCTGCGTTTTGCGGGAGTACGCGGACGACTGGCAGCAGAGGTTGAGGCTGGCGCCGAACCATCAGGACAACTGGGGATTGGTTCAGCTGATCGCTCTGAGCGACGACCGCCAGCTGGTGGACTGGCTGGTGGGAGTTCGGCAGTGACTGGACCACAACCGGACCGTGAGCGTCATGACCGATTCTGCGTCGTCGAGGGGTGGGAGCGAGTACGGGACGCTCGTGGGCGTACTGGCACACATCACGTCACCTACGAGTTGACGCTGCATGACGGGCGCATCCTGCGGACCCGCATTTCGCACCCTGTCGATCGCAGTGTCTATGGGGCCGCGCTGTGGGGCCACATCCTTCGCGACCAGTTGGTCGTCACCGATGGCGAGTTCTGGGACTGTGTGATCGACGGGAAGCTCCCCGACCGAGGAGTCCCCTCCACGCCCAGGGAATCCCTGCCGGCCGATCTGGTCTATCTGCTGATCCACCGCGTCGGCCTCCCGGAGGAGACCGTGTCAGCGCTTACGAAGGAAGATGCGGTGGCCCGCCTGCAACGCCACTGGACGGATGGCACGTGACGCCGTCTGCCCACACCGCCGCTCGCGTTGGCCATGCGCTGGAGCGATGATCTCGCAGCCCACCCCACCGAAAAAGCCCCCGCCCTGCCAAGAAACCGCAGGTCGGGGGCTTATCGGCGTTCGGTTACTTCTTCTTGCCCTGGTTTTTTACTGCTTCGATCGCTGCTGCGGCTGCCTCGGGGTCGAGGTAGGTGCCGCCCGGGTTGAGGGGCTTGAAGTCGGCGTCGAGTTCGTAGGAGAGGGGGATGCCCGTCGGGATGTTCAGGCCCGCGATGTCGGCGTCCGAGACGCCGTCGAGGTGCTTGACCAGGGCGCGCAGGGAGTTGCCGTGGGCGGCGACCAGGACCGTGCGGCCGGCGAGGAGGTCGGGGACGATGCCGTCGTACCAGTACGGGAGCATGCGGACGACGACGTCCTTCAGGCACTCCGTGCGCGGGCGCAGCTCCGGCGGGATCGACGCGTAGCGCGGGTCGTCCGACTGGGAGAACTCCGTGCCGTCCTCGAGGGCCGGCGGGGGCGTGTCGTAGGAGCGGCGCCACAGCATGAACTGCTCCTCGCCGAACTCCGCGAGGGTCTGGGCCTTGTCCTTGCCCTGGAGGGCGCCGTAGTGGCGCTCGTTCAGGCGCCAGGAGCGGTGGACCGGGATCCAGTGGCGGTCGGCGGATTCGAGGGCCAGCTGCGCCGTGCGGATCGCGCGCTTCTGGAGGGACGTGTGGACCACGTCGGGCAGGAGGTCGGCGTCCTTCAGGAGTTCGCCACCGCGGACCGCCTCCTTCTCGCCCTTCTCGTTGAGGTTGACGTCCACCCAGCCGGTGAACAGGTTCTTCGCGTTCCACTCGCTCTCGCCGTGGCGGAGGAGGATCAGCTTGTACGGTGCGTCGGCCATGCGTCCGAGCGTAATCGACGGCTCCGTTCGGTCGTACATCCGCTCATACAGCGGACATACCGGGGGCACGCCGACGACGATTGACCGTTTCTGTTAATCGAGTGGCCCCGCCCCCCGCTTCCCTCGTAAGTTCTGAGCACCGCCTGCGCCGCTTACATCCCGGGGGATCCGCCATGCCTGCCGCCGTCCTGAGACGTGCCGCCCGAGAGACGCTCTCCGGGCTGCCCCGCGAGTTCTGGTGGCTGTGGACCAGCACCCTCGTCAACCGGCTCGGCGGGTTCGTCGCCACCTTCATGGCGCTGTACCTGACGCTCGATCGCGGCTACTCGGCCTCCTACGCCGGACTCGTCGCCTCGCTGCACGGCCTCGGCGGGGTCGTCTCGTCGCTGGCCGGCGGGGTCATGGCGGACCGGCTCGGACGGCGGCCCACGCTGCTGGTCGCGCAGACCGCCACCGCCGCGTCGGTGGCGCTGCTCGGGTTCGTGGAGCATCCGGTCGCCATCGCCGCGGTCGCGTTCCTCGTCGGGATGGCCTCCAACGCCTCCCGCCCGGCCGTGCAGGCGATGATGGCCGACATCGTGCGGCCCGAGGACCGGGTCCGCGCGTTCTCGCTGAACTACTGGGCCATCAACCTGGGGTTCGCCGTCTCCTCCATGGCCGCCGGGTTCATCGCCGAGGTCAGCTACCGGGCCGGCTTCCTCCTCGAGGCGGGGATGACGCTGGTCTGCGCGGTCGTCGTCTTCCTGAAGCTGCCCGAGTCGCGGCCGGTGCAGCCGGACAAGGGCGTCCGCGACGGTGACTCGGTCGGGCTGGGGACGGTCCTGCGCGACGGACGGTTCATGGGCGTCGTCGGCTTGTCCTTCCTCGTGGCGCTCGTCTTCCAGCAGGGCGGCGTGGGCCTGCCCGTGGCGATGGGCGCGGCCGGGTTCACACCGGCCGACTACGGCATGGCGATCGCCGTGAACGGCGTGCTCATCGTCGTGCTGCAGATCCCCGTGACGCGGTTCATCGAACACCGTGATCCGCGACGGCTCCTGGTGATCTCCTCGGTCCTCGCGGGGTACGGCTTCGGCCTCACCGCCTTCGCCGGGTCGGTCGGCGTCTTCGCGCTCACCGTCTGCGTGTGGACGCTGGCCGAGATCGTGAACGCCCCGACGCAGACCGGGATCGTGGTCCGGCTCTCCCCCACCCACGGCCGCGGGCGCTACCAGGGCATGTACACGCTGTCATGGGCGGTGGCGTCGCTGGTGGCCCCGGTGATGTCGGGTGTCGTGATCGACCGGTTCGGCGCGGAGTGGCTGTGGGGGCTGTGCGCGGTCGTGGGGACGGCGGCGGGCGTCGGGTACGCCGTGCTGATGCGGCGGCTGCCGGACGAGGAGCCCGTCACCGCCGACGATTCCGTGACCGGTGGCTCTCCGGCCGCCGTGAGCCCGGCTGCCGAGGGCCCGGTCGTCGGGAGCCCGGCTGCCGGGAGCCCGGGTGCCGTCGCGAAGCCCGAGGTCGGCGCCGTCTGACGCACGGGCGCCGATCTGACGGGCGGGCCGACCTGACGCACACAAGCGCCGACCTGCCGGGCGGGCGGGGGTCCCCTCAGCGCCCCCGCGCCCGCTCGCGCGGCGGTCAGGAGTGCATCCTGGCCCCCTTCAGCGCCTTGTCCACCGCGTTCTTCGGGCCGTAGACGGCCAGCCCGACCAGGTCCAGCTCGCCGGTGGGGACGGCGCGCACGGCCGCGCGGTTGTCGCGGTCGTTGCCCGTGGCGAAGAGGTCGCTCGTGAACACCGCGCGCGGGAGGGCCCGGGAGAGCACGCGCGCGTGCGCGGACTTCAGGGTCTCCTTCGTGCCCTCGAAGACCAGCACCGGCTGGCGGAACATCGGCAGGCAGGGGACGCCGTCCGCGTCCTCGTACGGCTCCCCGATCACCTCGGGGAGCTCCGTGCCGAGTCCGCTGACCAGGAACGCGGTGACGTTCAGCCGCTGCCAGGTCTCCAGGTCCTCGCGCAGCAGGACGGCGATCTTCGTGTCGAAGCGGATGGGTTCGCTGTTCATGCAGCGAGACTGCCGATCGGCGTACGTCCCCGTCTTGTACGTTCTTTGCATGGCAGCCCGGCAGGAGGTCTCCGCCTGGCGCCCGGCCGTACGGGGCGTCGTGGAGGTCTTCCACGCCCACTTCACCGGCTACGCCTACCCGATGCACGTCCACGAGGCCTGGACGCTGCTCATCGTGGACGACGGCGCCGTCCGCTACGACCTGGACCGGCACGAGCACGGGACGCCGCACGACACCGTCTCGCTGCTGCCGCCGCACGTGCCGCACAACGGGTCGCCGGTCACCTCGGACGGCTTCCGCAAGCGGGTGCTCTACCTGGACGCCGGCGTGCTCGGCGAGAACCTCATCGGGGCCGCCGTCGACTCGCCCGACCTGCGCGATCCCGTGCTGCGCCGACGGGTCGGGCAGCTGCACTCGGCGCTCGCGCGGCCCGGGGACGAGCTGGAGGCCGACAGCAGGCTGGCGCTGATCGGCGAGCGGCTGCGGGTCCACCTGCGGGACCGGCGCCGCCCCGACCCGCCGCGCCGCGATCCCGGCCCGGCCCGCCGCCTGCGCGAGCTGCTCGACGAGCGGGTCGTGGAGGGCCTTGCGCTGGACGAGGCGGCGGGGCTGGTGCGGGCCCATCCGGCGCATCTGGTGCGGGCGTTCAGTGGGGCGTACGGCATCGCGCCGCACCAGTACCTCACCGCCCGCCGCGTGGACCTGGCCCGTCGGCTGCTGCTGGACGGGCGGCCGCCGGGCGAGGTCGCCGCGGCGGCCGGGTTCTACGACCAGGCCCATCTCACCCGGCACTTCCGCAAGTTGGTGGGGGTCACGCCGGGGCGGTACGGAGCGGGACGGACGTCCTCCGGCCGCTGACCGGCGGCGGCCTGCTCTTCGCCCACCTGCTCCCCGGGCAGCGGGTCAAGTGGGCGAAGGCCCGGCCGGGCGGCGGGTCAGGTGGGCGAAGGGCCGGGCGGGCGGCGGGTCAGGTGGGCGAAGGCGTCCAGGTTGCGCGTCGACTCGCCCCGGGAGACCCGCCACTCGTACTCCCGGCGGATGGCGCTCGCGAACCCGAGCTCCAGCAGCGTGTTGAACGCGCCGTCGGCCGCCTCCAGGACCTGGCCCATGAGGCGGTCGATCTCGTCGGCGGTGACCGCGGCGAGGGGCAGCCGGGCGGTGACGTAGACGTCGCCGAGCTGGTCGACTGCGTAACTCACCCCGTACAGCTTGAGGTTGCGCTCCAGCAGCCAGCGGTGGACGCCGGACTCGTTCTCGTCGGGGTGGCGGACGACGAAGGCGTTCAGGGAGAGGGAGTGACGGCCGACGATGAGGGAGACGGTCGTCTTGAGCTTGCGGGCGCCGGGGAGCTGGACCACGTACGAGCCGGGCGACGGGCTCTCCCACTCCAGCTCCGCGTCCTTCAGGAAGTCCTCGATGACCTGCGCGGCCGTCTTCTCCACGTCACCCATGCTCGGAGCGTACGCCACGGCGGTGGGCCTGGGCCGCGGCCGCGTAGACGTCCGCGGTGGCGGCCGCGGCGGTGTCCCAGCCGAAGGACCGGGCGTGCGCGGCGGCGGCCTCGCCCATGCGGGCGGGGAGTTCGGGCCCGTCGGCGAACCGCTCGAGCACGCGCGCGTAGCGGGCCGGATCGTGGCCCTGCACCAGGAAGCCGGTCTCGCCGTCGCGGACGGCCACCGGGAGCCCGCCGACCGCGGCCGCGAGGACGGGGGTCCCGGCCGCCTGCGCCTCTATGGCGACCAGGCCGAAGGACTCGCTGTAGGAGGGGACGACCAGCAGCGACGCCGCCCGGAACCAGTCCGCGAGCTGTTCCTGGCCGACCGGCGGCCGGAACCGCACGACGTCGGCGACGCCGAGCCGCGCGGCGAGCTTCTGCAACCCCTCCGGCTTGGCGAGGCCGCTGCCGCTGGGGCCGCCGACGATCGGCACGACGATGCGGGAGCGGAGCTCGGGGCGCTCGTCGAGCAGCACGGCGACCGCGCGCAGCAGGACGTCCGGAGCCTTCAGCGGCTGGATGCGGCCCGCGAAGAGGGGGATCAGGGCGTCCTGGGGCAGGCCGAGGCGGGCCCGGGCCGCGGCGCGGCCGTCCGCGGGGCGGAAGCGGTCGAGGTTGACGCCGGGGTGCACGACGGCGACCTTGCCGGGGTCGGCGTGGTAGTGGCGGACGAGCTCCTCGGCCTCCTCCGTGGTGTTGGCGATGAGGCGGTCCGCGGCGACGACGATCTGGGTCTCGCCGATGACGCGGGCGGCGGGCTCGGGCGTGTCGCCGTCGGCCAGGTTGGCGTTCTTGACCTTGGCCATGGTGTGCATGGCGTGCACCAGCGGGGCGCCCCAGCGCTGGGCGGCCAGCCAGCCCACGTGGCCGGAGAGCCAGTAGTGGGAGTGCACGAGGTCGTAGTAGCCGGGGCGGTGGCCTGCCCAGGCCTGCATCACCCCGTGCGTGAAGGCGCACAGCTGGGCCGGCAGGTCCTCCTTGGCGAGGCCTTCGTAGGGGCCCGCGTCGACGTGCCGGACGAGGACCCCGGGGGCCAGCTCGACGACGGGCGACAGGCCGCCGGTCGTGGCGCGCGTGAAGATCTCGACCTCGATGTTGATCGCGGCGAGGCGCTGGGCGAGCTCCACGATGTAGACGTTCATGCCGCCGGCGTCGCCGGTGCCGGGCTGGTGGAGCGGGGAGGTGTGCACGGAGAGCATCGCGACGCGACGGGGACGGCGGTGCAGCCTGAGCCGCGGCGGAGCCGTCTGGGAGCGCCGCCCGAGCTTGTTGACGTAGCTCACGTGGCGGTCCTCCTCGCTGCGGGCATGCCTGAAGGAGGTGTGGAGCGCCCTCCACGGAGCTGCAACCCGGAAGAGCGCATTCCCATTCCGGCGTGTTCCGGGTCGGCGGCGTTTTTTGCCCAGCCATTACCGTCGATCGCTCAACCGTTCGATCACGTTCTGCGTAGGCTGCCCGGCCTTACGGCCCTGCGGCCCGCCCCGAAGCCCGCGCGACCGCACCGCATACCCTCTTAGGCATGACGTCCCGCGCCCCGAGCCGCCCCGTGGGCACGGTCACGCGCGGCACGACGAACCCCAACCGGCTGCGCCGCATGGACCGCTGGATCGCCGCGACGCACGGCCGCGACCTGCGCCGCGCCGCCGACCCCGTCGCCGTCGACCTCGGTTACGGGGCCGCGCCCTGGACCGCCGTCGAGCTGCTGGAGCGGCTGCGCTCCGTCGCCCCACGCGCGCGTGTCGTCGGCGTCGAGATCGAACCGGCCCGCGTGGCGGCCGCGCGGCCTTACGAGCGCGAGGGGCTGGTCTTCCGGCACGGCGGGTTCGAGATCCCGGTCCCCCAGCGACCGCACCTGGTGCGCGCCGCCAACGTGCTGCGCCAGTACGACGAGGGCGACGTCGCCGCGGTCTGGCGGCGGCTGTGCGCACGGCTCGCGCCGGCCGAGGCGGCGACCGGGTTCCGCGGCGGCCTGCTCGTCGAGGGGACCTGCGACGAGATCGGGCGCCGGCACGTGTGGGTGGCGCTGGGTCCGGAAGGGCCTCGCACGGTCACCTTCGCGACCCGGCTGGGCTCCCTGCAACGGCCTTCGGACCTCGCCGAGCGGCTGCCCAAGGCCCTGATCCACCGCAACGTCCCGGGCGAGCCCGTGCATGCCTTCCTGCGCGACTTCGACCGCGCCTGGGCGGCCGCCGCGCCGTACGCGTCCTACGGCGCCCGGCAGCGGTGGATGCGCTCGGTGCGGGATCTGACGGCCGACTGGCCGGTGACGGACGGGCCGACGCGCTGGCGGCAGGGCGAAGTGACGCTGCGGTGGGCGGCGTTGTCACCGCGGGACTGACGGTCCGCCCGACCTCGCGGCGAAACCGCCGGGCGAGCGCCGGGAACGATCTCCGTGAGTCGTTCGTCACACAGGCGGGGAGAGCGAATGTCGGGGCGGGCGGGAGGGGAAGGACTGCCGATGCCGGTTCCGTCGTCACCTCTGTCGTTTTCGGCCGTGACGTGGCACGATCCCCCGAGCGCCAAAGTTACTGACGGTTAATCACACATGGGGGACGGGGTATGGGAACGGGGAAGCGCGGCCTGCTCGCCGCAGCGGTGACCGTGGTCTGCGCGGCCACCGTGCTGGGGGCGCCGGGCGTGGCGTTCGCCAGTCCCCGCCCCACGCCGGAGCCTGCGCCGTCGGCGAGTTCGTCGGCTCCCGCGCTTCCCTCGACCGCCACCAACAAGGACCTCGAGGCCGTCCGCACCCAGCTCGAAGCGCTCTACCACGACGCCGCGGTGGCCACCGACGCCTACAACGCGGCCGAGGAGGCGGCGCAGAAGCAGTCGGCGGAGATCGTCGAGCTGGCCAGGAAGATCGTCGCGGGCCAGCAGAAGCTGGACGACCTCAAGGACCGCGCGGGCGCCGCCGCCCGCGCCCAGTACCGCACGGGCGGCCTGCCCGACGAGGCGCAGCTGATGCTGAGCGACGACCCGTCGGAATTCCTCGACGGCGCGGGCCGGGTCCGCCAGGGGCAGCGCGCGACCAAGGGCCTCATCGGCCAACTGACGCAGGTCCAGCAGGACTTGGAGCAGTACTCAAAGGACGCCTCCGTCCAGTGGCAGAAGCTGGAGGCGGGACGCAAGGCCAAGGCCGCCGCCCAGAAGAAGATCGAGAAGCAGATCGCCGCGGCGGAGAAGCTCGAGTCCCGGCTGGAGAAGAAGGAGAAGGAGCGCCTCGAGCAGCTGGAGGCGCAGATCGCGCAGCGGGCGCAGACCGCCTGGCTGGACACCGGCATCCTCAAGGAGATCGACAGCGCGGCGTCCGCGCAGGGCAAGGCGGCCGTGCAGTTCGCCACCGCCCAGATCGGCAAGCCGTACGTGTGGGGCGCCGAGGGGCCGGACAGCTTCGACTGCTCCGGTCTGACCTCCGAGGCCTGGAAGAGCGCCGGGCGGCCGATACCGCGCACCTCGCAGGAACAGTGGAAGCAGCTGCCGCACATCGCCGTCCAGGACATGCGCCCCGGCGACCTGATCATCTATTTCAGCGACGCCAGTCACGTCGCGATGTACGTGGGCGACGGCGCGATCATCCACGCCCCGCGCCCGGGCCGCACCGTCACGCTCGCGGGAGCGGGCACGATGCCGATCCTCGGGGTGGTCCGGCCGGACGCGTGACCTCGCGACCGGGCCCGTCCGACGCCCGCGCGACCTCGCCCGTGTGACCCAGGGCACCTCCGCGGGCGGCCGGACTACGGGGCGACGTGACGTTCGTCATCTCCGTACGCGTATCGGCCTGTCCAACTGCGGTAGGGATCGCGGCATATGACAGGGGCCAGAGATCAAGCGGCGTGCCTCACGCCATTCCGTTGCAGCGCCTTCTGCCGCTATGGTCCCCGTCGGTGGGTCGAGGTCCCTCGCCCCCGCCGTGCCCTCGGGGGGAGGGAAGGAACCAGGACCATGCCCGTACCCGTACCGCGGCAGAGAGCGATCCCGGCCGTGGAAAGTGGTCAGGCGCAGGCCGTGCCCGCAGTCGGCGGCCCCTCCGAGGAAGAAGCCGGCCGCCGGGGAGAGCAAGCCTGTCGCAACGAGACGACGGTGGCGAACGACGCCGTCCCCTCCGGCGCGCACCACGACGCGCGCGACGGAGCACACCCGCGCCCCCAGGACGGCGCGCACCGGAACACGCGTGACGAAGGGCTCGACGTCCCGCCCGCGGACGGCGTCCGCCAAGGCGCGAGCACCGCAGGCGCGGGCAGCACAGGCGTGAGCGCGCCCGGCGTCGCCGTGGCCGGCCTCACCGCCCCGGGCACGGCTGCGGGTGCGTCCGGTGCGGGCGCGGCGCACACCCCCCTCACGCTGCTGCTGATCGAGGACGACCCCACGGCCGCGCCGATCTTCCGCGACCTGCCCGACTCGGACGGCAGACCGATCCGGGTGCGCACCGCCCGCAACCTCACCGAGGCCGAGCGGCTGCTCACCGACGACGTGCACTGCATCCTGCTGGACATCGCGCTGCCCGTGCCGGGCCGCACGTCCGCAGCCGCCGGCGGCGACGAGCTCGCCGTGCTGCGGCACGTCCTGCGGCTCGCTCCCCGGCACGCCGTGCTCGCCCTCACCGCCTCCGGCGACGCCGAGCGCGGCGCGGAGGCCGTGCGCGTGGGCGCGCAGGACTACCTCTTCAAGGACGAGCTGGACGGCCGTCTGCTGAGCCGCGCGATCCGGTACGCGGTGGAGCGGAAACGTTCCGACACGGCTGAGCGGCGGCTCGCCGAGGGCAAGCTGCGCGCGCAGGAGAACGCCCGCCTGGAGCGCGGCCTGCTGCCCACGCCGCTGCTGGAGGGCTCCCCGCTGCGGTTCGCAGCCCGCTATCGGCCCGGCCGCTCGCGCGCCCTGCTGGGCGGCGACTTCTACGACACCGTCCGCACGCCCGACGGCACCGTGCACGCCATGATCGGCGACGTCTGCGGACACGGCCCGGACGAGGCCGCGCTCGGGGTGGAGCTGCGCATCGCCTGGCGGGCGCTGACCCTGGCAGGCCTGTGCGGCGACCAGCTGTTGAACACGCTGCAGCAGGTGCTGGAGCACGAGCGCGACGACGACGAGATCTTCGCGACGCTGTGCACGGTGGACATCGCGCCCGACGGCCGCCGGGCGGGCCTCTGCCTGGCCGGCCACCCGGCGCCGCTGATCGCCCGCCCGGACCGGCCCGCGCGCCTGCTGCCGTACGAGAACAACGGCCCCGCTCTCGGCCTGTTGCCGGGCGCCCGCTGGCCGCGGATGCAGGTCGAGCTGGGCGCGGAGTGGAGCCTGATGCTGTACACCGACGGGCTCATCGAGGGGCGGATCGGCGAGGGCAGGGAACGGCTCGGCCAGGACGGCATGGTGCAGATGATCCGCCGCCAGCTCGCCGAGGGGCTGACCGGCGAGGCGCTGCTGCGCGCCGCGGTGAGCGAGGTGCGCGAGCTCAACGGGGGCGAGCTGACGGACGATGTCGCGGTGGTCCTGCTGGACCGGGTGCCGTAAGCGACGCGGGACGCGGCGCCCCGGCCGGGCGGCCCGGCACGCATCCCCCGCCGAAACCGGCGTCCGCCGTCACGCTCGGCGTCCGGCGTCACGCCGGGCGTCCGGCGTCGAAGTCAGCGTGGGCCGTCGAAGTCAGCGTCCGCCGTTGTACGGGCCGTACGGGCCGTCGCTGCTGCTGCCGCCGCGCCGCCGGCCCCAGCCGCCGCCCGAGACCTGCCGGAGGGCCGGGCGCACGTCCACGAAGAAGACGATCGACCCGACCAGACCCGCGAGCTGCAGGAAGAGCATCGGCACCAGAAGGTTCACCGCGACCGCGATGCCGAGGATGATCAGCCAGAAACCCTTGTTCTGCTTGTCGGCGGCCCGGTACGCGTCGTCGCGGAACAGGGCGGCCATCACCAGCGCCACCACGGCGAAAGCCAACATGGCGAGGTAGAGCAGCCACATCAGCCCCGCGAAGCCTGCCATCAGCACAACGCCCACCACCTGATTCGACGCGTCTCGTCTCGGACCCGACTCGGACCCGACCTGCTCGTGTCCTACGCGGTCACCGTACCCGCAACCGGACTCCCGCTACCCGTACAACGGGCCGGGCACCTCGTCAGTGCCCGGCCCGTGTCCGTATGTCGTCCTGTGCCGTGTCCGTCCCGGCCGTCGATCTCACTTGGCGGGCGGCGTCGTCTTCTTCGCGGCCGGCTTGCGCACCGGGGCCTTGCGGGCGGCGGGCTTCTTCGCCGCGGCGCTCTCGGAGCGGGCCTCGGCCGGCGCGGCCTTCGGCTCGTCGGTGCGGAGCTGGACCGGCTCGGCCTTCGGCGTCGTCTTCGGCTCGGCGTTCGGCTCGACCGCGATGGCGAGCTCCTCGATCTCCTCGGCGGCCTCGCCGCGCCAGGTCTTCACGGCCTGCTCGCCGTGCTCGGCGACCTTCTCGTAGGTCTCACGGGCCTTGACGGCGTACTCGGCGGCGACGCCGACACCGCGCAGGGCGAGGTCCTGGGCGGACTCGCCGAGCTTCTTCAGGTCGGCGTCGAGGGTGCTGCCGATCTTCTTGATGTCGCCGTCGAGGGTGCTGATGAAGTCGGTGACCTTGGCCTGGAGGGACTCCTGCGCCTCCTTGGCACGGGCGGTCGCCTCCTTCGCGCGGGCGGTCGCCTCCTTGGCACGGGCGTTGGCCTTCTCCTGCACGGACTTCGGGTCGGTGTTGCGGACGGCCTCGAAACGCGCCGGGGCCTCGGAGCGCAGCTGCTCCACCAGGCCCGGAACCTTCTTCGCCTGCTGGAGGGCCAGGTCGGCGGTGCCTGCGGCGAAGTAGAGCGGAGTCGGGTCGCTGAAGGTCTTGCGCAGGTCGTCGGTGATGGCCATGGTGAAGGTCCTCCCGGATTCACATTCGTCTGTGGGTCGTGTGCGCCGAGTACGTCCTGGTACGTCGTCCTCGGCCGAGGTCGTGCGGTTCCGCAGCGGTGCGGCCGGCCCCCTGGTCCGGTCAGCCGGCCGTCTGCTGCGGATCGGCGTCGCTCTCGTGGGCCCGCGGGCCCGCTCCGTCCGTGCGGCCGTCGTCGCTCCCGATCCCGTTCTCCCTGCGGAAGGACTCGTAGATCTGGAGCAGCGCCTGCTTCTGGCCCTCGGTCAGGGTGGGATCGGCGAGGATGACCGCCCGGGTCTCGACCTCGTCCCGGTCCCGGTCCGCGTCGAGGATGCCGGCCCGTACGTACAGCGTCTCGGCGGAGATCCGCAGCGCCTTGGCGACCTGCTGCAGCACCTCCGCGCTCGGCTTGCGCAGCCCGCGCTCGATCTGGCTCAGATACGGATTGGACACCCCGGCGGCGTCGGCGAGCTGCCGGAGCGACAGCTGCGCGTTGCGCCGCTGCTCGCGCAGGTAGTCACCGAGATTGCCGACGTTGAGCGATGCCATGCCTCCACCTTGCACCACCCCCGCTAACTATTGCAAGCACCTGCTTGCAAAAGTGTTCCGCGCCACTCCGCACCACTCGGCGACACACCGCACACACCGCACACACCGCACGCACGCACCCCGCACACCGCGCACACCGCTGGAAATGACCGAGGAGGCGATCGGAGGCGATTCCCGTCTCGGTAGGCTCGGCGCATGTTACGGGTGCGGACCATGCGAGAAGAGGACATCTACGGCGTTTCAGCGGTGCGGGTGAAAGGCTGGCAGGCCGCCTACCCGGGCATGGTGCCGCAGGACCACCTCGACGCACTGACGGTCGCCGAGGACGCCCGGATGCGACGTGACATGTTCGCGCGCAGCACGGGGAGCGTTCTGAACCTCGTCGCCGAGGAGGACGGGGCCGTGGTCGGCTGGGCGGCGCTCGGCCCCTCCAGGGAAGAGGACCGCGAAGCCGACGACGGTGAACTGCTCGCCCTCTACGCGGCCCCCGACCGCGTCGGCGCCGGCGTCGGGAAAGCGCTGATGCAGCAGACGCTGGCCGCCGCCCGGGAGCGCTCGTTCCGCAGGCTCGTGCTCTGGGTGATCGCCGCCAACACAAGGGCGCGCCGCTTCTACGAGCGGGGCGGCTTCGTCCTGGACGGCCGCTCGGCCAACTGGTCGGTCGACGGCACGGACGTCCCCGAAGTCCGTTACCGCAAGGATCTCGCGCCGCCGGACCTTCGAGGGTGAACCGAGCGGGGTCCCACCGCCTCGCGCGCCCGGCGGTCAGGAGGGCTGGAGCTCGTCGAAGAGGGCGACGGCCTGGGCGGGGTCCGGGCTCACGAGGCGTTCCAGACCGGCCGTCGTGATCTTCGCCCACTTCTCGGCCCGGGCCCACATCCGTTCCTCGAAGGCGCGGACGGCGTCGTCCAGATCCGCGGGGTCGGCGGCGACCGCCTCGGCCAGTTCGGCGCCCTCCAGCATCGCGAGGTTCGCGCCCGCCCCCAGCGGCGGCATCAGATGGGCGGCGTCGCCCAGCAGCGTCACCCCGAGGACATGGGGCCAGGTGTGGGAGACGGGCAGGACGTAGAGGGGGCGGTGAACGAAGGCGGCGCCGTGGCGGAGCAGGTCGAGGACGGGAGCGGCCCAGCCGTCGTACAGGGCCAGCAGGCTCGATCGCACGGCCTCGGCGTCGGCCGGGTCCAGGTGCGCGTGCCAGTCCAGCGGCGCGCGGAACTGGGCGTACACCTTGACGTGGCCGCCGCTGTTGCGCTGGGCGACGAGCTTGCGGTTCACCCCGTACACGGCCATGGAGCCGTCGCCGACCAGCCGCGCGAGGTCGGGGTGACGGGTGTCGACGTCGTCGAGGGAGGTCTCGACCGTGGTGACGCCGGTGTAGCGCGGCCGCACCGGTGAGACCGCGGGGCGGGTGCGGGACCAGGCGCCGTCCGCGCCGACCACGAGGTCGAAGGTCTCCTCCCGCCCGTCCTCGAAACGGACCAGGGCGCCGTCCCCGGCCCCCGGCGCCACCTGCGTCACGCCCCGCCCCCACTGGACGTCGAGGGGGCCGAGCAGCAGGTCGCGGAGTTGCCGGCGGTCGATCTCGGGGTTGGCCCGCTCGTCCGGATCAGGTCGCCAGTCGCGCAGGACGGTCCCGGCCGGGTCCAGGATGCGCATGGCCTGCCCCTCGGGACGGGAAAGCTCCTGGAACTCCGCGAGCAGTCCCGCCTTGTCCAGGGCGAGCTGGCCCAGCCCTTCGTGCAGGTCCAGCGTGCCGCCCGGGGGGCGGGCGTCGGGGCCGGGATCGCGCTCGAGGACCGTGACGGGGTGACCGTGGCGGTGCAGGACACGGGCGAGGGTGAGGCCGCCGGGACCGCTCCCGACCACTGCGATGCGTCGTCTCATGTCGATACACCGTATTGACTCAGTACGACGTATCGCAAGAGTACGGTGTGACCATGACTGTGTGGGACCGGCCGGAGCCGCCGACTCGCCCCGTGCCGCTGGACCGGGAGCGGATCGTCGCCGCCGCCGTGGCGCTGGCCGACGAGGGCGGGCTGGAGGCGGTGTCCGTGCGCAGGGTCGCCGCCCGGCTGAACGCCGGCCCGATGCGGCTGTACGGCTACATCGCCACCAAGGAGGAGCTGTTCGACCTCATGGTGGACGCGGTGCAGGCCGAGATCCTGCCCGAGGAGCAGCCCGGTGACTGGCGGGAGGCGCTGCGCGTCCTCGCCCACCGCACCAGGCAGGCGGCTCTCCGCCACGAATGGCTCGCCGACCTGCTCGGCGGCCGCCCGGCCCTGGGCCCGAACGGTCTCGCCCTGACCGAGGCCACGCTGGCCGCCCTCGACGGCCTCGCCGACGTCGACACCGTCATGCGTGCCGTGGAGACCGTCAGCGCCTACTTCACCGGCGCGATCAGGCGCGAGATCGCGAACCTGCGGGCAGAGCGCGCCACGGGCCTGTCCAAGCACGAATGGCAGCGCGCCAACGGCCCGCATGTGACGCGCATGCTGGCCACGGGCCGCTTCCCCGCGCTGGCCAGGGCCGTGCACGACGGCACGGACGTGGACGCCGGGACGTCCTTCGCGACCGGCCTGGACTGGGTCCTCGACGCCCTGGCCGCCAAACTCACCCTGCCCCCGGCGTGACGCCCAGCCCCCCGCCCCCGCCCCCGCCCGACCGCTTCGGAGGAACCTGTGGAACGCCTGTGGGAGATAGAGGAGAGCATCGTCGTCGACGCTCCCGGCTCGGACGTCTACGCGGCGCTGTCCCAGCTGCGGAACATGGGCAGGTGGAGCCCGGAATGCTTCTACGTGTGGCACCGCGGCACGACGGCACGCGAAGGGACCGGATTCGTGGGGTTCAACCGCAAGGGCCCTCTGGTGTGGTTCACGACCTGCCGGGTCACCGTGGCCGAAGCGCCCCACGAGTTCGCGTTCCGGGTGAGCTCCTTCGGCCTGCCCGTGGCCCTGTGGGGGTACCGGCTCGAGCCCGAGGGCGACGGAACCCTCGTCACCGAGTACTGGCGGGACCTGCGCAGCGGGGCCGGCGCGCGCGTAACGGAGCTGCTCGGACGGCTGTTCACCGGCACCCGCCCCGAGGCCCGCGCGGCGGCCAACCGGGCCGGTATGCGCACCACGCTGCTACGGCTGAGCCATGCCGTGACGGCCGAACGGCCGGAGGGCCGAACGACCTGACGCCCTGCCCCCTGACGCACCGGCAGACGGACGCGGCCCGGCAGTCAGACGCGGGCCGGCAGACGGACGCGGGCGGCCAAGGGGCCGCTCCTGCCGCTCCGTTCGTGAGCCCCGACCGGACGATCCTCGCTCCTCACGCCTCACTCCCCCTCACTCCTCCTCCTGCAGTCCTCCTCCCCACTCCTCCGTGTCCCACGGCAGGGCACGTTCGTGCACCACGTCCAGACGGGAGACCGCCCGGGTGAGGACCACGTAGAGGCGGTTCAGACCGCGGCGCTCCGACTCCGCGACGGCCGCCGGTTCGACGGCGACGACGTGGTCGTACTCCAGGCCCTTGACGAGAGTCGCGGGGACGACCGTCACCCGGGCGGGCGGGTCCTCGGGACCGGCGGCCGGGACGCCGGACTCGGCGAGGGCCTCGCGGATCCGGTCGGCCTGGGAGTCCGCGGCGATGACGCCGACCGAGCCCTCGCGGGTGAGCGCGTCGCGGACGGCGGCGACGACCGCCGACGGGAGGTCGCCGTCGGCCCGCCGGACGCGCAGTTCGCCGTCCCGGCGCAGCGAGCGGGCCCTGGGCACGTCGGCGTCGAGGCGGTCGAGGAGCCGGCCCGCGAGGGCGAGCACGGCGGCCGGAACGCGGAAACCCGTGGTCAGCGGCACGATCGTGGCATCCGGCTTGCCCAGGTGGGTCAACTGGACCCGCCACGAGGACGCCGCCCAGTCCGTGGTGCCCTGGGCCAGATCGCCGAGGACGGTGAGCGAGCCGAAGCGGACCCGGCGGGCGACGGCCCGGCACTGCATCGGCGAGAGGTCCTGGGCCTCGTCGACGACGACATGGCCGTATCCCCGCGGATGGTCCAGCAGTCCGGCGATCTCGTCGAGGAGGACGAGGTCGGCGGCCGACCAGCGTGCCGACTTGGCCGTGCGGGGCGGGCGCGTCCAGAGCAGGGCCCGCTGCTCCTCGGGGTCCAGGAGGCCGTCCGCGGCGCCGGCCAGTTCCCGCGGGTCGCTCAGAAGCCGGGCCAGCACCTCCGCGGGCCGCGCCTTCGGCCACACCGCCTCCACGCAGGCGCTCACCGGCGCGGCTCGTTCGATCCGGCGTGTCCAGGAGGCCGGACGGGGCCCGCTGCGGCGTTCCACCTGCTCCTGGAGCCGGCGCACGATCCGGGCCCGCACCCGCTCGCGGCCGGTGTCGTAGGGCGGCGCCTCGGCCAGCACGGCGGCGACGATCTCCGTCAGCGCCGGGCCGGCGATCCGCCAGTGCCCCGAGCCCTCGGGGACGTGCAGGTCCTCGGCGCGGTCGGCCGCCACCCGTCCGTACACGGCCCGGCGCAGCACCTCGGCCATCCGCGGGTCGTGCTTGACGGCGGCGGTCCGTTCGGAGTCCTCGCCGGTCGCCCGGTGGCCGGCGGCGATCTCGTCCTGGAGCGTCGACTGCCGGACGCCGGTCTCGCCGAGGGAGGGGAGCACTTCGGCGATGTAGGAGAGGAAGGCGCGATGGGGTCCGAGGATCAGCAACCCGCCGCGCTGGATGCGCCGCGGGTGGGTGTAGAGGAGGTAGGCGGCCCGGTGCAGGCCCACCGCGGTCTTGCCGGTGCCGGGTGCGCCCTGCACGCACACCGACACGGCGAGGTCCCCGCGTACGAGGTCGTCCTGCGCGGGCTGGATGGTCGCGGCGATGTCCCGCATGGGGCCCACCCGGGGGCGTTCGATCTCGCGCGCGACGATGCCGCCGTCCGCGTCCGGCCCGCCGACGGCGACACCGGCGCCGTCGCCGCCCCCGTCCAGCCGCTCGTCCTCCAGGCCCGTGAGGTCGGCGGAGTCGCCCCGGCTGCCGAGGGCCCAGCCGAACCGCCGCCGTACGGCCACGCCCTGCGGGTCGCGGACGCTCGCCTGGTAGAAGGCGCGGGACACGGGGGCTCGCCAGTCGACGACGAGCGGCGGCGCGGCCGGGTGCTCGCTGACGCGAAGCCGCCCGATGTGGTGGGCGAGGCCCTCGTGCGCTCCGCCCGTGCCGGGCGCGAAGTCGAGCCGGCCGAAGAACAGCGGGCCTTCGGGCAGTTCGTGCAGGGCTTTGGCATGGCTGCGCAGCCGGTGGCCGAGGACTTCGGCGTCGGCGCCGGAGGCGGAGACGTCCTCGCCGGTGACGACCTGGAGGTCGGCGCCCTCGACCATCGCGGCGAAGGCGGCACGGCAGGCGTCGTGGTGAGCGCGTTCGGCGTGCAGGGCGGTGTCGAGGTCGGGTGCCGTCATACGACGAGGATACCGAATAACGTTACCCGGTTACATTTATTACTCGGTCATGGTTACTGAGTGGCATCGGTCGCCGGGTGACGTCGGTCGCTGAGTGACATCGGCGGGCTGGGTGACGTCGGTCGTCGGGCGACGAGGATCACCGGGCGAGCCGCGGCAGTCCCGATTCCAGCGTGTCGAAGGCGCGCTCCGCCGCGGCCACCGCGTCACCCCGCACGTCCTGAAGCCGCTCGCCCGCCGCGACCCGCCGCCAGGTGTCCTCGGCGAGGATCCGCCGGACGGCGATGATCTGGCCGGCCGCCAGCCGGGCGTCGAGGGCGGTGGGCAGGTCGTCCGCGAGGGCCTCGGCGAGGGCGGCCTCGGAACGCTCCAGATAGCCGTGCAGCCGGGCGACCAGGGAGGGGGTGCCGTAGAGGAGGTCGTAGAAGGCACGCACCTGCGGGTGGTCGTTGAGGCCGGTGACGGGGTCCTCGGCGGCCAGCCCGTCGAGGAAGTGCCGGCGCAGGGCGGCCAGCGGCGCGACCCCCTCGGCGCGTGCCGCGGCGACGACGCGTGCCGCCTCCCCCTCGTGGTCGGCGATCCGGTGCAACACCAGATCCTCCTTGGTCGGGAAGTACCGGAACAGCGTCGGCTTGGAGATCTCGGCCGCGGCGGCCACCTCGGCGACGGACACCGCGTCGAAACCGCGCTCGAGGAAGAGCCGGACGGCGACCTCCGACACGGCCCTGTACATCCGCTGCCTCTTGAGCTCACGCAGCCCGGTCGCACTCATGGAAGGAGCCTACGGTCCGACCGCCGACCGCCGAGCGACGAGCGACGACGGAAGCGCCGCAGGGCGCCGCCAGGCAGGCCGGCCCTTCCAGCGCGTCACCGGCCGGAGTGTCCGCCCCAGCATCACCACAGGCCCTAGGAGCTGTCTTCAAATGTCACGCCCACATCAGGAGCGAGGCGAGGGTGACGGCTGCCTGGTAGGACTCGGCGGTCTTGTCGTAGCGGGT